>JBAWVS010000038.1 GCA_037147175.1 bacterium | reverse complement strand
AATTCCATTTATTGCTCCTGTTAACTCAAACGAGTTTCACTCGTGTTGCTACTAGCCAAACGCCCAGCCTTTATCATCAAAATTTTCAGAATTCCAGATTATAGGTTCAACTCTTGTATTAATTACCGGGTTTTCTGACCAGTTTTTTTCGTTCCAGTTTTCGTCATCAAAATGCAGAAGTTTCGGCTTTGGATAAACCGTTATTTCATCGCCCGTAAACAAGCAAAGTCCGTATTTTGGGGCATTGCAGACCGTGATTAAAAATATTTCAAGATTATCAAGATGACTTCTTTCGTTTTTGTATTCATTTATTAAATCTTCAATTTTGGAAATTAAGTTTTCATCTGCTCCTCTGTCGGCAAACCCTGCTTCGACCTTAAAACAGTATGGTTGACCGCCGTATTCAAACCATTCTCTGACTCGTCCCTGCAGATTGAGCATTTCAAGAATCTTTAGAAGCGCGTATTTTGTCCCTTTGTATTTATGAATATCAACTGCCTGTTTTATTAAGTTTCTTTTTTCTGTATCGGTATTAACCTGCAACCAGCCTTCATTTCCCATAACGTGAAATTGTTCTGCAAGATGCGGCAAGGCAGAAGCTTCAACTTCATCAACAAGATAAACAAGTAAAGACGTTAAATCTAAAGTTCCGAGCCTGTCAAAAAGCTCGTTAAATGCCAAACTCGATTCATCTTTAATCGGTATCAGTTGATTTATTGAATTATCAGCCATTTGTATAACCTGCAATATCTATCTGATACCTGGTACAGTTTGCCCATTGATAATCAGCAATTTCAGTAAAATCGGGATTAATTAAATCCACTTTAAACACTCCGTAAATGCTGTTTAAAAGCGCAATAATTTGCGTCGGGACTATATCTTTTCCGAGTTTCGATTTTAAATCCGCAATATATTTATCCAACTTAGAATTTATTTCCGATTCAACGCTTTTAATATCTGCAAAGGTATAAAGAGTAATGCTGCCGTTGACTTCAAAGTCTATTTTTTGCGGAGATTCAACAATGACAAGGTCAGTAAGCGGTCTTACTTTGTCGTGGCTTAGAATATTTTGAACAAGTGACAAAATGTCACCGGTTGGGTTGCCGGATTTAGTCAGCGGATAAATTTTAACAACACCGGGACTTGTGCTTAATACCGCAACGTCAATAATATCCTGATGAGCAGTGATTGCCCAATATCTGTAAGCGCCTCTGCTTCCTGCATTTGTAAATTTTTCGGGAGCTTGTTTGATTCGTTCTCTTAAAGAGTCATCGTCTTCTTCATCAGCTCCGCCTGAGCTTTCAGTAATATTTGAAGCGCTTTCTATATATGAAACAGGAGTTATGAGGTTTTTAATTTCTCCCGGCAGATATCCGTTTGCGATATTTCCTACAGTTTCTGCCTGTACCGGAACTTCCTCAGATAATTGTCCTGCCGGAATGAGAATATCCAAGAGGGTTTTAAATATGACTTTGCCGTCTTTTGATTCAATTTGAGAGTTTACGGGAATAAGTACATTGAAATTTTGAACTTCTGAGAGAATGAATTTTATATTTGTCCCGGAAGATTTTGCAGAAATTCTATAAACTCCGACAAGTTCTCCGAGATGATCGAGCATCGGATAGGTCGCATAATTAACAAGATTTTGCTTGGCGGCTTCTTGAATGCTTATTCTCAGAAGATTTTCTCTGTAAACGCCGACATCAATAAGGATTCTTTCAATTTGAGCAGGCTGAAGTGTTTTGCCGGTTTTTTGTTCATAAAGAGAAATCCACTCCTGCGTTATTTTATTAACATCTCTTTCTATAAAAGAAGGTTCAGGAAGTCGTCCTATCATAAAGTGACCTCCAATGTTCCCTGAATATCTGTACTTTTAATCTGCCTGTCAATACTCAAGGTTATCTGCGATTCATTGATTTCGGCAGTAATACCTTTGATTTCCACTCTTGGCTCCCAGATATTTATTGCCTCCATTGCTTCTTTTATAATATTGGGGACAGCTTCTTGAACAGGAGCATCGATATATTGCCAAATATCAGAGCCAAACTCGGGACGATGCGGATTGGCGCCTTTTCTTGTCATAAGAATGATTTTTATGCACTGGTCAATATCATCCATTCCTTCAACCACAGAGCCTATTTCATTTATTTTTGGCTGCCAATCGACAGATTTTATTTCATTTAAAGTAGTCATCAGCTCATCCCCTGGTTAGGTTTTTGAGTGACAGAATTAGTTTCATTATGAGTATGAGCGTTATAAATACCTCTTATTGCCTGCATACTTCCTGTATGGTCTATTACTTCTCCTTCTGAAACAACGCCGGCAGAATTCAGCAATAATCCGGTATGATTGATAATTCCTTCAATATTGATTGTCGGGCATAAGATGCTTAATACGCTTAATTTTCTGTCATATTCAAATTCAGCTCCGTCTTCGAATTTAATTTTTACTTTGTCTTTTGAAATTACCGGCACTTCATCAAGCGCTGAATAGACAGAGCCGATGATAACGCCCTCTTCTATGTTTTCATCCATAAGACAGGCAACCTGTTCGCCGATATCAGGCAGGGCATAAAATTTATCTTTGTATGTTTTTGCCTGTAAGACGAAAAGCCAGTAGGAAACCATCGAGTCGCTGTCATTAAATTGCACTCTGGCTTGGGCTTTTGACTCGTCCAGATTTGTTACGATGCCGAATTTTAACATTTTTCTATATCTAACTCCGTCTTATATCCTGTACTTCTGTCTATGGTATGTTTTGCGCTTTGGATGTGATATTTTCCGCTCAAATTATAAAGTCCTTTTAGCTCGATATTTAGTCCTGCAACAAGGTTCGGATTTCCCATCAGAGTTATGTTTCCTTCAAGAGAGGAATTTTTATTCATTGCTGCCGTTGCTTTTAATATTGCCTGCTCTTTGTTCTCGCAGCGTTTATGAATCTTTAGAGCATCGGCTTTAGCGGAACTGCCTTTTATACTTGATGTAATAAGTTTTTTACTTTTCGGATCATGATAAGAGACTTCGTAGGATTTATACTGATCGTGGGTTTTATCCCTTAAACTAAATGAAATCAGGTCTTTTCTGTTGATTATTAAAGCCGGATTTGATGCTTTTAACTTTGCCGTTTCAAAGAAGGTGAGTTTGTTATCACTGACTTTAAAGATATATCCGTATTCTTCAGCCAAATTTTTAAGAAACTCCAAGTCCCGCTTTTTGTTTTGCGTAATTCTTTTGATTTTTATATCTTTAATACTGCCGACAAGTTTTAAGTTGTGCTTCAAAGCTATTTCCTGAGCAATTTGAAAGAGAGTTTTATTCTCGTAAGCAACTGAATTGGCTTGCCTAAGAGCTTTTTTAATGTTAGCCGCAAGTGCTTTTACTGTTATGGTATCTGGCGGTGAAGAGAATTCCAGCTCGTCAATTTCAAAGCTTCCGCAGTTGAGAAGTTTTTCTCCTGCATAACCAAGATTTAAACTTATTGTGTCGCCTTTGCTCGGATACCAGCCTGACTTCCAGAGGTGGTCTTTATCTTCGATCAGGATTTCTGCTTCATCGCTTTGCCCATGTTCAAAATCGGTGTATGAAACAGACAGCACATTTGGTGAAATGTGTGCTGTGATGTCTTTGTTTTCATATTCGACTTTAAATACAGGTTTTATCATTTGTTTTCTATAATCTCCACGGCGGTAATTCGAACTGAATCTGATTATTGTCTTCTATGACAGGGATTTTAAGTTTTAATCCTGATGGGAGTATCGGGATTATTGCGACTTCGGGATTAGCTGTGATTATTCCTTCATAAAGAGTTGCATCCGAGTAAAACTCATAAGCAATCAAGTCCCACCTGTCGCCGTCTTTTGTAATGTATTCATAAAAATCTGCGGCAGCAGGAATGCCGCTTGCCAACTCATTTTTCGTCATTGCTGTCTGACTATCTGCTTGGGCGTTTTAGCGGTTTTCTTTGCCGTTTTTACAGACGGCTTCATCTTAGTAGTTTGTTTTTTTGCTTTTTTCTTAACTTTTACATTGTTTTCGCTCCATTCTTTTAGTTTGATTTCTGCTTCTATTGATAAAAGATTGCCAAATTTATCGCATTGCTGCGTTGTTGAGGATATTTCTTGAATTACATATTTGCCAACATATTTGCCGTTACCGAGGATAAAAGCTAATTCCTGATGTTTTTTAGCAGTATCTTTAAGTTTTTTGATTTCTGTTTCGGGAACACAAAAAGAAGAGTGAAAATTCAGCTTAATATTTAATTCATCCAGTTCATCGCCGATAAATTGCAGTTTTGGCTTGCTTTCAATAGTCTGATGCTCGGCAAAGTTGTGCTTTTGAACATCATCAAGACCGTTAAAGTACGTTATCAGGTTAAATTGAATATTTCCTAATTGAGCAAACATTAATAAGCTAACCTCACTTTTCTTTGGCTTTCTGCTTTTATCAGCTTGAGAATTTCATCTTTATGTTGTTTCAGCATCTGAGCAAAATCTTCTTTAGCCTGTGGGCTTGCGCCGTTTATTGAAACATTCGGATTATAATTTATAGAAATATTTGCTCCGGAGCTTGCTTGTCTTGAATTCCCCATAGTGATTGGTTTTGCTTTAAAGCTCAGTGCTTTATTCATTGCAGTAAATAGCGGTGCCGGTTTTATTGTTGCGGCTATGGTTTCCATAATTTTTGTTTTATGCAAATCTTTAAGCGGTCCCATTTTGGCAGGGGAGTGAGGCAGATGATCCCTGATTATTTGTGCGTGCTTGCTTATTGCTTT
Source organism: bacterium (assembly GCA_037147175.1). Classification (NCBI taxonomy): domain Bacteria; species bacterium. The sequence continues at coordinate 21,245 of JBAWVS010000038.1, read as the reverse complement.
TTGAGTATTAGCGGTTTTAGACAGTATTCCAAATGAAAGAAAATCAGCTATTTTTGCTCCTAATTGAAACATTTTCTTAATTATATCTGTAATTTTAAGAATTATTTGAGCTAAAACCTTGCCAAACTTGACTCCCATTTTCTCAGCAGCATTACCAGTATCCTGAACAGGCTGAATTAATTTTTTAAACCAATTCCAAACAGCTTTTAGAGGAACTAATATAGGCGATAAGGCTTTGGCAAGCGAATTAAACGCTGGCTGTAAAGGAGCGAGTCCTTCTTTTAATCCTTTAAAAACGCCTCTAAAAAATCCTGTAATCGGCTTCCAATATTTATATACAAGGAATGCAGCAGTGCCGATTGCAAGAGCAATCCAGCCGATAGGAGAGGTTAAAAGGGTAAGCGAAAAAGCTCTGAAGGCTACTATTGCTACTCGTATTTTTGAAGGCAAATCTAAAAAGCCCGATTTAATTGCTTTTAATCCGTTAGTAAAATTACCGGGGATTGCTCTGATTGAAGCCTTTGCCCATTCTTTTAATGAAGTTGTGGCTTTTAAGGTATTTGCAGGAAATTCTTTAAAAGTTTTTATCAGCCCTTCTCTTAAATTATTGTCAATTCTTTTAATATCCGCCATTATGCTTGTTTTAAAATTAAATTTTGATAAATCAATCCCCAGAGGATTGCCTGCTCTTGTGACATTTGCGGTGATTTGACGATTGTGAAAAGTTGTATTTAATCCAAGGAATTTTAATAACTGCATTGCATTTGCTCTTAAGACAGGGGTTAAATCTCTTGCATAATTTAAAAATTTTCCATAACCGGAAGTCAGATTTGAAACCATCAGACAAGTTGTGCCTATTGCAAGGCTTAAAGTACCAAAAACTATTAAACCGGCGCTTAAAGTCAGGGTGGTTAAAGCTATGTTTTTAGATAACAGCGGATGTTTTTCAACAAATTTGCCGATATTATCTGACATATTATTAAAGAAAACAGCAAAGTTTTTTAATTCTGATGAGATTGTACCGCCGAATTTCGCAAAAGTATTTTCAAGAGTACCCGTTGCAGCTTCCCACAGGTTTTTAAAGGTTCCCATAACGAGATTTAATCGTGTTTGCAAATCAGCCTGTTTGGCAAGAGTTTGCTGAGCCTTGTTATATCCTTTTAATCCTTGGGTTGCCATTTCTGATATTGCAGTGGCTCCTTCAGCTCCAAACAGCTTTTTAATGACATTTAGTTTATCCTGCTGATTTAATTTATTAAGCTGTTCAATTTGTTTAATCATATTTTCGATGCCGAGAAATTTGCCGTTTTTGAAAAATTGAAGATAAATACCTGTGGCTTTAAGCTGGTCATTAATATTTTTCATTTTTTTAGTTTCTAATTTGTCGTCAAGCCCCGGAATATCGAGCATAATTCCTCTCAAGGAAGTTCCTAATTGTTCTCCTCTAATGCCTGCTTGAGCTAAGGCTCCCGAGAGAGCAAGAACGGACTTGCTCTGCTCATAGCCGGAGATACCGAGTTGCTTAAAAATGGGACCTGCATATTTTAAGGTGTAGGCAAACTGCTCAGGATCAAGCCCGAATCCGAATTTAGCCCTTTGAATCATATCTATAAATTTCACAAAATCTTTTTCGGCAATGCCAAGACTTTTTGAAAAAGTTGCCGTAATATCAGCGACTCCTTCAGGAGAAACATCGCCAAGCAATACTCTTAAATATGCTGAACCTTCAAGTCCTCCGTTTGAAATAGTTTTACCTGCAATACCGAGCTCCTTTAATCTTGCTGCCATAATGGTAAAGTCTCTTGTTGTTCCGGGCAGTTTCATTCCGAGTATTTGAGTCTGTTTATTTATTTTGCCAAAGTATGAATCGACTCCCGAGCTTGTCATAAAGGCAACTTTCATTCTTGTTTGAGCATCTTCGAGATCGGTAAATGCTTTTATCGGTTTTTGCATTGCAAGCCCTAATCCGACTCCTGCTGCTGTCATACCGGCACCGGCAGAAATAAGCCCTTGTCCGATTTCTTTTGTAGTTTCAGATACTTGTCTTATTTTTCTTTGAAGTTTGTCAAACTCTTCATTAGACTGACTAACGGCATCTTTAATAACCCGTGACATTTTGTCAAAGGCGATAAGGGTTAAAGATACTTTCATCATTGTGTCTAACATTGTTCTTCAAGTTCCTCAGAATCGGTTTGCCTGTACTTAATTGCTTCTTTTATCCAGAACTCGAGTTCCGGAAGGTCCATCTCTTTTATTTCGCTGTAGCTCCAGCCTGTGGTTTTGGCAAGGTGGATGATACATTCTGCGGTAATGACTGAGGCTTCCCCGAAATATCAGCCTGAAGAGCAAGAACATCTTCAAGATCCATTTCCAACAAATCTTCATAAATTAAAGCTTCGCCGTCTATTTCCGCAATTTCGGCGATAAGAGCAAAAACAACTTCATCGCTGCTTTTTGCTTTCCTTTGGGCATTTAAAAGGTCTCTGCCTTTGCCGTGTTTGAATACTGCTGTTTTTCCGCTTGGTAAAGTTGTTTCTCTCATTTTTTTCTCCTGTTGTTTTTTGAAATTAAGTATTAAACTTAAACGTAATTAATTAAGAATAGGGATTTTTATGATTAAAGATTTAAATAAAGCATTGAAGACTAGTACTGAGAATGATGATATGGGACAGTTTTTAGCATCTTTAAAAGCGATTATCGATAAACAAGGCAAGTTTGCAGCGGTACTTAAAAAGACAGGAATGAGTAAAGAGCAGTTGCGAGATATTTTGGAAAATAACACCGACTTCTATTTTGATGATGCAATAGCCATATTAAGCGCAATGGGCTGTAAATTGACTATTGAACCTCTGTCTTAGCTAAAAGCTCAATATTGCGGTCTTTTCGCTTTGCAAATTTAATTTTTCATATTGGACTCCTTCATCTTTTTTGCTATTATCATTGCTGTGAATATGTTTGAAAATACTGAAGAACTCCTTGATTTAGTTAAAAAAGCTCATTCAAGAGAAAAACTATACGAAGACAAGGCTTTTATGAATAAAGTTATTATCTTCGTAAGGACTATGCCTCAGAATATGGAATATTCTTTAATTCTCGATTTTATTGCTGAATATTGGGAGTATATGGAGAATAAGATTTGAGAGAAGGAGTTATCAGCTTCGCGTTTAAGCTCCTATGTTATTTCTGTAAGTTTCAAGAATATCGATTCCGCCGACTTTATAGATATTTTCAAGAACATCTATTTCGAATATTTCTTCGCCGTCAACTACAAGTTTTGCGTAATTAATGCTCATAGTCGTTTCATACTCGGCATTTTCCTGCGGCTTAAAATTCCCCAGAGGAAACTCTTTAAAAGTGCCGGATAAATATGCAACTGCAGGAACTTCTGCTAATTTGCCCATACTGTTGTAGGTTTCAAGACTGGCTCGGGCTTGAATTTGAACAGATTTAAAAGGATTGGCGGCTTTTTTAAGAACTTCCGTGTAAAGAGAATTCCATTTGATTTTGCTCTCAAGTTTGTCTATTCCTGCAAAAAACTCTGCGCTTCCAACCATACCTAGTGCTTTATGGTCTGCCATTTTATGCTTTATCTGCGGCAGTTGAATTTCTTCTGCTCTCCCGAGCAGATTGTTGCCATCCATATAAATATTGGCGTTTGTCAGCCTGTTTATCTTAATTTTTGACATTGCTTAACCTCTTTCTGAATAATCCGCAACGGCTTATATCAACGTCTTCATAACGAAGAATTACTATTTCTGCCCTTAAGGCTTCTATTAAAGGACAATCTGATTTAATCTCGCAGTCAAAACAGATGTCTTGTTTGTCTGCAAAAATATCTATTTTGCCGGCTTTATTTACTGCTGCTCTCATTGTCCAAGGTTCCTCAATAAATCTATGTTAATAAAGCTTTCGAAGGTTATTCTTTCAGCAGGAGTCGGCGGCATAAATTCAATATCGAAAAGAAGATGTCCGTTCGCTATTTCTTCCGGAGTATTTTTTACGGAATTAAACTTGCACTTGCCGTCAATCAAAGCACCTCTGCCGATCAGCGTTCGAATAAAAGCGTTTACCGATTCGCAGATTGAATCGATAAGACCGTTGTCTATCGGGTAATCAATAAACTGAAGCATAGAGTATTCAACGCTTTCGTGAAGAATATCAGCTGTTCTTCTTATATTGATAAAGTTTGTAGGATGAGTTGAAGCCGGATAGGCAGAACTTCTGTTTCCCCATGTTCTGAATCCTGTGCCGAAAGAATTAAACACAGTCATTATTCCGGCTTCATTCAAGAGATTGACTTCGCTGTTCGGGTCATTAATCATTGAAGTCAGGTTTCTTTCGACTCCGATGATTCCTTTGATTTCTGTATTGCTGGGTGACCAATGATAGCCTTTTTCTATATCCTTGGCAGCAATAACGCCTGCCAGTCTTTGAGAGTAAGGTTCGAGTTTTTCTGCATCAGTTGCTGTGTCATAGACTTTTAACTGCGGATAGCAAAGAACAAGCCTGTCTGAGCTGAAGTTATAATTTATTGTTCCTAACGGACCTCTGCCGGTTATTGCCTGTTGAGGCGAAGTTCCGACAGGAGCGTCAATTAAACCGATTGCTCTGATATTACCGGCAACTGTATTAATTTCAGCAGCGACAGCATCATCTTCGCAATATTTAGGTACTATGAGAGTTTTTGGATAAAAGCCAAATAATGAATATGAATCTTTAAAAGCTTGCAGCCCTGTTCTTTTTCCCTGAGCATCGACTCCTCCGATGATATCTGAAAGCTCGACTTCAGCAATATTTAGATGAACAGCAGGATCAAAAACGTTTATGACAATTGCAATTCCCGCGCCTTGATCGAATATTGCATTTAAGGCAGCCGGTATTGTAAATCCGCTTGTTACTTGTCCGAAATACATTGCTGCATCTTTTTCGCTTGTTATTAAAACAGGCTTATTTATTGTTTTAAACTCGGCATCAACCGTATTAATCGGCGCAGTTCCTATAAGACCTATTACTGCTGTTTTTACAGTTCTTATAGGGCGTGAGCCTTTTGTTATTTCTATTGTTTCAACTCCGTGCAGGAAATTTGCAGGCATAATTTTAATCCTCGTTTCTTAGAAGCGCAATCGCTCATTCCTCTATATTTTCTATAACCGGTGTGGTTGTGGCAAAATTTATTGAATACTGCCAAATTCCGTTATCTTCAGTGAGAAATTCTTCTTTTATCGGAATCATTTTTGAGCAATTTTCAGGTTTATAGCCTGTCAGGGTTTCTCTGACTTTATCGAGATATTCGTAAGCTCCCTCGTGGGTTCTAAGGTGTTTCATTACAACTGATATACTGAACTCGAGCTTTTTATCCTGATAAAGACAGCCTAGGCTCTTTGATTCAGAATAATTACCGCCCTGATAATGAACAAGAATTGCGCCTTTAGGGTGAAGAAGCCTGAACTCGGCAGGTTTATCGGGAAATCCCTGTACGTGAAGTTCCGGAAATTTATCTTTTAATCTTTCTGTTATTGAGTTTTCAATTAGCTGTATATTCATCATGCACACTCGCTTAAATCGATAACATTAAAATGTGCCTTTGGCGCTTAATATTCATTTAAAACCTGCTTTGAGAAGGTTCTGTCTTGAAAAGACTTGTTTGCTCTGTATTCGCCAAGCTCGGGGGCGGCTCCTGCGGTTTCTAAGCCGAGAGAAATAATCCCCCTTTGTATTTGCTCTAATATTTTTATGGAATTTTTGTACTTCTCGCTTATTGAATCGGGAGTATCAGTTTGAAACCTTCTTGAATAAAGCCTGTAAATGCTTAAATCCACTGCAAGAATTTTTAGAATATCCGGTGGATTTGCATTAATTGCTAAAGGCAAGGTGTATCTGCCTCGAAGATATCCGTTTATTAAAGATTCAGAATAAAGAATTGCTTCTTCAACAATGACCGAATCAATTTCACCGGTCTGATTATCATCAGTCAGCTGAATTAAAGTATCTTGCGAAACTTGTTTTTGAATATCTTCAATGAGGCAGTACACTAGATTCCCCTTGCTATTCGTATAATTTCACCTGCTCCTGCAGCAGCATCAAGCGAATAGCCGTTTGATTCGCCTGCAGTGAAAGCAACCGCTAAACCGGTTGCATCAGAAGCAACTTTAGAACCTTTGGTTATTGCTTCTGCAGTTTTTACAAGAAGAATTCCGAGTAGTCCAACCGGCGCAAATTGTCCGGCTTCGATTTCAACGTCAGAAACCCCGAGGGCTTTAGCGTTAGCCGTGCAGTAATTTCCATCAAAGCCTATAAATCTTTGCTTCTCGACATTGACTGTTACTTTTATTGATTCTGTTAAAAGCGGTTTGTATAATTTTTCAACCATTATTGAGTACCTCCGGTGTTTTCAGAATTCGTATCTTCTGATTTCGTTGTTGCCGGTTGTGGCGTTCCGGGAGTTTTAGGTTCTTTTGCAGCAGGCTTTGCCTGTTTACTGTCATCTTGTTTTTTGGTTTCTTTTTTAGTTTCCGGAATTTCTTCAAGATAATCGGCGAGTCGTATTGCTTCTTCTGAATCAAGCTCAATTGTTGATCCTTCGGCAAAGACTGTTTTGTTGTGAAGAATATTCGTTCCTTTTACTGTGTAATTAGGCATTTGCACCTCTCTAAAATTATTTTTTACAATTAAAATTAAGAATTAATTAGTATCTGAAATCAGGTAACCTGCTTCAGGACCGACTAAAAACGGAGTATAAATATCTGTTGCTCTGATAAATTTGAGCTTGTTGCCTTCTTTGCGGTACTCATCAATATTCAGCGCATTTTTCTTTTTGACCGTATAAGCAAACGCAGGGTCATACTCCGTTCTTGAAGAAAGAGGCGAAGTATAGGCAAGGATGATATTATCTCCCCAGACTTTTACAAAATTTCCGCTTTCATTTACAAAAACAGATTTTCCTATGTAAATATTGGGGATTTCAAATATTTCTTTTAAAAACTCAAGAGTGACAAGCTTATTCATATTATTGCTTATGAGTTCTTTAATTTGGGGATGGCGTTTGAGGATTTTCCAAGACTCGTGTCCGATGACCATGGTATTCGGATCTTGAGCAATCTTTCCGGCAATCGCATCTTTGGCATCTTCAATCACGCCGACAGGGTCAGAATCTTTATCGGAAAATTTAGCAGTTCCCGAGAGAGTAATTTTATTGCCTGAAGTGTAATTTGCAGGGTTTTGAACTAAATCGGCGCACTGTGTTTCGTGTTTCAGCTTTAAGCCTTCAGTTACGACATTTGTTGCGTGAAGTTGAAGCTTAACCTTTTTAGACTCTTCTTCTTCCCTGTAATCAATCGGATAAGCCAAATCGTGTTCTGCTAAGGTTGCAGATTTTTTGTTGAATCCTTTAGGGCTCATAACATTGGAATCAGCTCTGATTGCGCGCTCTGTATTGTAGACCTGAAAAGCTTCTTTGTTGAATTCAAAGATATCAATCTTTTCTAATTCAGACTCTATTGTCGGAAAAAGAGCATCTGCAATAAAAGCATTATTGCTGTAGCCTCTTGCTACCTCGGATAAATACGCATTTATCCGTAAATCTTCTAATCTTCCCATCGTGTCTCCTTAATTAAAACTTTATTTGTATAACTTTAAAAGAGCATCCTTGAAGGGGATTTTCTCTTTATCGCTCAGTGATTTTGCCTCATTGTAAATAGCGATGCTTTCATCGCTGGCGTTTTCAAAATTTACGATTTCGGCATCGGTATTTTTTTGCTTGTTTTTAGTTGCAAATTCGCCAAACTCGACTTGCTTGGGAAGGGATTTTAAAAGTTCTTTAAACTCGTCAACCGAGGTGTCGCCTTGTTTAAACTGAGGATTGCTGTCAAGCGCCACAAGGATTTTAAGGCTCAAATCTTTTTGTATCGGAGTTAAAGTGCCTCCTGTAATTTGAGCATCGAGAAATTGTTCAAATTCGCTTTGTTTCATTTGCAGACGAAGTTTTGACAATTCAAATTCTGCTTTTTGCCTTGCAGCAGAGTCATCCTGCATTTTAGATATCAGCACAGACATTGTCTGCACTTTTTCTTGCAATTTTGCGACTATTTCATTCGGTTCTTTTTTATCGCTGAAGAGTTTTATTTGGCTTTCAAGTTCTGTCACTTGCTCCTGAAGTTTGATTAATTCCTGATTTTCTACAATTTCAGGTTTGACTTCAGGTTTTTCTGTTGCTATTTCAAAGATATAGATTTCAGATTCGCCTTCTTTAAACTCAACAGGGTCCATTCCTTTAATTTGCGGAATAGCAGCTCCGAGAAATGAAACCGCTTTTAAATACGGTTTTTTGCCTTCAAGTTCTCTGTAAATTTCAACAGAGATTTTTTTGTATTTCCCTGCTTGTACAAAGTCTTTTAATTCATCTGCAACATCTCTGAAAGATGCTTTTAATTTGCCGTTTTCTGATTTTAATCCTGACACCCAGCCGTATGCCGGTCCTTTTTGTTCATGGTCAAGCGTTACCGGTGCTTCGCAGAATTTAGGGTCATAGTTAGATGCAAGTAATTCCACATCGTTTTGTGAAAAAGTCCCTTGCGGATAATTACCGGCTTTGAATACTTCAAAAAATTTCAATGTTTTCCCTCACTATAATTGAGTATTACTGTTTAAATAGTTATGTTTACCAGCTGACAGGTTCTTTGGTTACAGCTCTTAATGCTCCGTTTATTACTGTTAAGCCGATTGCCTGAACTGCCGGGTCAACGACAAATCCTGTTTTGCTTTGAATTGCTATGCCTATTGCGGACAAAATATTTACCCAGAAAGTCTTTGACTGCCAGAACTTTTTACCGCTTTGTACAGAACTGTCTTGTGCTTCGCTCATTTTTTCAATCCTCATATTTTTTTACTAAAAGTTTTAAAACGCAATTTCTAAAGAGGAGTATAAGCTTCTCTGTTAAACCTTTTCAAACGCATTAATGCAGTGTGTTTTTACACTGCATTAATGCAGTGCAGTGTTGCATTTGAATTTGATTTTTAAATACTTTATCCTGTGCAAATAAGTTTTTATTTAAGAAAGAATAAAACGGGCAAATGCCCCGTTTTTCTTTCTGCTGAAAGATTTGAGGTTGATTATGTCAGAAACTGTTTTATTAATCGAACTTGTGAAAAACATCGGCTTTCCTGCCGTAGTTTTTGCCATTTGGTACATCTATCACAAATCACAGGTTAAAACTTTCGAAACCATCATTAATAACAATTTTCAGGTATTAAAAGACCTTCTTGAAACGAATCAATACCATGCGGCTCTTTTATCAAGAATAGAAAGCAAAATTGATACTAATTTATGGTGTCCGATACTTAGAAAATCGTTAAAAGGCAATGACGAAGGCTTATTTAGTCAGTCATAACAACTATTGTATTTATATCCCAACTTAAGAGGTGCTTATGAACATAGAAAAAATGCAGTTTAAGGGACAATTGGCAGAAATTAAAAAGAAATTTAAATCTCTTGATACAGAAGCTTCCGGTCTGATAATTCTTATCCGTTCTTTTTTAAATCCTTACGAAGAAGACATCACAAGGCTGGAGACAGAGAAAGCCGTACATTCTGTGAACAGATTAAATGTTGTTGCTGCGGAAATGAAAAGCCTGCAACTGAAAATTCAAAGAATGGAGCAGGACTTTGAGTAAAAAACATCTTTTTTATAACGAGGCTGAAAGGTTCTTTGTATATGAACAGATGGGAATAGAGGAGATAGCTTCAAGGCTTAATCTCGGTTCAAGAACAATTCGCAATTGGAAAGACGAAAACGGCTGGGATGACAAGAAAAAACAATATGTCGCATCAAAGCTGGCTTTTCATGAGGAATTGTATGAATTTGCCAAAAAATTAATGCGCTCTATCGATCAGGATCTTGAAAACGGAAATAAGGTAGACTCCGGCAGGATGTTTGCCTTTACCCGAATGCTTCCTTTAATTACCAAAGTTAAAGAGTATGAAGACGTGACAACAAGAAAAAATCAAAAACAAGAGAGTAAAGGCTTGACCGAAGATATTATCAGGCTGATTGAAGAAGAAGTTCTGGGGATTAAAAATGAACCTTAATAAATATTTCCTTCCATACCAATTAAGATGGCTGAATGATAACAGCAAAGTTAAAATCTGGGAAAAATCCAGAAGAATCGGTGCTACTTACGTACAGTCATACGAAGATGTCAGGGACTGCATAAGCAAAAAAGTCCCTGCCGTCTGGTTTTCTTCTGCCGATGAATCAGCGGCGAAAGAATATATTCTTTATTGCGAACAATGGACAAAGTTATTTAACATAGCCGCAAAACCGCTTGGCAACATTGTCATTGATTCGGAAAAAGATATTAAAGCCTTTGTAATCGAGTTTTCAAACGGCACTAAAATTCACGCTCTTTCTTCTAACCCCAAAGGTTTCAGGAGCAAAGGCGGTAAAGTTATTCTTGATGAGTTTGCCCACCACGACAGAGCAGATGAGCTTTGGACTGCGGCGCGTCCTTGTGTAACTTGGGGATTTCCGCTCAGAATTTTATCTACTCATAACGGTAAAAATTGCAGATATTTTAAATTTATTGAGCAGGTTAAAAAGGGTTCACTCAAATGGAATCTTCATTCCACCCCGATTCAACTGGCTGTAGCCGAGGGACTTGTTGATAAAATACTTTGCAAGCCTACAACAGAAGAAGAAAAACAAAACTGGATTCAGGAACAAAGAGAAGACTGTTTTGATGAATATACCTGGCTGCAGGAATATTGTTGCGAGGCAATAGATGAGACAACAGCTTTTTTGCCTTATGACTTAATAAATACTTGTGAAATTGAAGATTTGTACAGGGATTTATCAGAGGTAACAGGCGATTTGTTTGTCGGTATGGATATCGGCAGAAAGAAAGATTTATCTGTTATCTGGATTATAGAGGTTCTGGGAAATGTTAAATATACAAGAATGATTAAAGAAATGGAGAAAACTCCGTTTCATATTCAGGAAGAAGTTTTATCAAACATCCTTAAACATAAGAATTTAAGAAGGTGCTGTATAGATGCAACGGGACTTGGAATGCAATTAGCGGAAACGGCTCAAAGGAAATTCGGACAATACAGAGTTGAGCCGATAACTTTTACTAACAAGATAAAAGAAGAGATGGCGTATAACTTAAGAACCAATTTTGAAGATAAAACTGTTTATATCCCAAGTCAGCATGAAATCAGAGAAGATTTACACTCTGTCAGAAGAATAACAACAACTGCAGGCAATATCAGGTTTGATGTCGAGAAATCAGAAGCATCGGGTCACGCAGACAGATTCTGGGCATTAGCTCTGGCTCTTTATGCTGCAGGAAGCAATGCAGGTCCTATAAATATTGTTTCCAGACAACCAAGGGAAAGTTATGAGATTACGAAAAATTATTGATATGGCAGCAGGAGTATTAAAAAGGGTGCGAAGCAGGCGGTACCTGTCCGCATTTTTGTTAGATTTGCTTCACTTTTTAAAAACTCATTTTATTGAAAGCTGCTTAAGACGATTTAAGGCAACTTTAAAAACATTTGCATAGTTTGATACTCAACTGACAGCAAAAACTCGTTACAGAGAAATTTAAACGCAATTTAAACGGTATTTAAGAATAGTTCAGAAGGCAAAATTATGACGGAAAATATTTACCCTGATAAAAATATACAAAATAACGCAGCAAATGAAATTGCAACTCGCAAAAGATCGTATAACTTCTATAATCTGGGAATGATTTTGCCTGACCCTGACCCTGTGCTTAAAAAGCAGGGCAAAGATATTAGGATTTACAAAGAGCTGTTGTGCGATCCGCACGTCTGGGCTTGCGTTCAATCAAGAAAATCTGGCGTTCTTTCTCTTGAGTGGGAACTAAACAGAGGCAAGGATAAGACTCAACAATCACAGCTTATTGAGGATTTCTTTAAATCAATCGACTTACATTCGTTAATATCGGAGATTTTAAGCGCATCTTTATTTGGCTTTCAGCCATTAGAGGTTATTTGGCAAAAACAAGGTGATTTAATTTTTCCTTCTGAAATAAAAGCCAAACCTCCCGAGTGGTTTTGTTTTGATGATGATAACAAATTAAAATTCAGAACTAAAGATAATTATTACGGCGAAGAATTGCCGGAGCGAAAATTCTTATGCCCACAATCAAACCCGAGCTATGAAAACCCTTACGGGGAAAGAACTTTATCAAGAGTTTTCTGGCCTGTTGCATTTAAAAAAGGCGGACTTAAATTCTGGGTAATATTTACAGAAAAATACGGAATGCCGTTTTTAATAGGCAAACACCCGAGAGGAACAAGTAAAGAAGACACCGATAACCTTGCAGATATTCTTGAAGTTATGGTTCAAGATGCAATTGCCGTTATTCCTGACGATTCAAGCATCGAAATAATGGAAGCGGCTAAAGGCTCATCGGCCGATGTATTTGAAAAACTCATAGATAAAATGAATGCGGAAATATCAAAAGCAATACTGGGACAGACTTTGACTACTGAACTTGGAAAGACAGGAAGTTTTGCCGCATCTAAAACTCATATGGATGTAAGAAAAGACATTATCGATGCAGATAAAAAGCTTGTCGAAAGAACTTTAAATCAGCTTATTCAGTGGATTTACAAGATTAATTTCAGCGAAAAAGATATTCCCTTATTTGAAATGTATGAGGAGGAAGACGTTGATTTAACTCTGTCTCAAAGGGATAAGACTTTATCTGAAACCGGCGTTAAATTTACAAAAGAATATTTTATGAAAACATACGGCTTTGATAAAGAAGATATTGAAGTACCGGAGGTGGGAGTGCAAACTCATTCCAGCACAATTCAAACAGAACCGCCTGTTGATAAAGCAAAACCGATATTCAGCGAATTTAAACAAGAGCAATTTCCTGATCAGAAGGCTGTTGATGATTTTATAGAATCTTTCTCTGATAAAGAGCTGCAAAATCAAGCAGAAACTATATTAAAACCCATATTAAAACTTATTCAAGAGGGAAATTCCTACGAAGAAGTTTATGAAAAACTTTCGGAAAAAGGCTTAAAAACAACACAAATAGAGAAAATCCTGCAAAAAGTTTTTTTTATAAGCGAAGTCTGGGGGAGATTAAGCGCCGATGATTAAATATCTTGATATGTTCTCGGGAATAGGAGGATTCAGGCTTGCTTTTGATAATGCAGGGTTTAAAAGTGTCGGATTTTGCGAGATTGACCCGTATTCAAGAAGTTTATACAAAGCATATTTTGATACAGACGGAGAAGTAGAGATTCATGATGCAACAAAAATTAAACCGGAAGAACTCCCTAATTTTGACATCCTTGTCGGAGGATTTCCTTGCCAAGCTTTTAGCATTGCAGGAAAAAGACGGGGATTTGAAGACACCAGAGGCACGCTCTTTTTTGATATCGTTAGGATTTTGTCATACAAAAAACCCGAATATTTTTTACTCGAAAACGTTAAAGGCTTACTTAGCCACGACAGTGGAAGAACTTTTGCAGCTATCATTAAAATTCTCACCGACATTGGGTATAGGGTTGAATGGCAGCTTCTTAATTCTAAGTTCTTCGGCGTTCCTCAAAACAGGGAAAGAGTGTTCATTGTCGGATGTCTTGGAGGAAAATGCGCAGGAAAAATATTTCCTGTCAGCGGAATCGGCACAGAAAATTCTGATAAAATCGGAAGACCTAAACGACATCCGTTAAGTAAATGCGGGTCTCAAGGAAACAGAGTCTATTCAACAGACGGCACAAGTTCTTGTTTGACCTCACAAGGAGGCGGACAGGGCGGAAAAACAGGACTTTATTTTATTGATAAGTCAGAATACAAAGCTTCTGATACAGTTCAAACTCTAAAAATCGCAGGAGATACTCCTTTAATTCGAGTAAGAAACGGCACTAAAAAAGGTTTTGAGGAAGCAGAAGCCGGTGACGGAATAAATTTGGCTTACCCTCAAAGTAAAACAAGACGCGGGAGAGTCGGCAAAAAAGTTTCTCAAACACTTGATACTCATTGCAATATGGGGACAATTGACGGCTGTCGAATAAGAAGATTAACGCCGCTTGAATGTTTCAGATTACAGGGCTTTTCTGATGAAATGCTTGAAAAAGCAAAAGAACTCGGTCTTTCTGACAACAGACTTTATAAAATGGCAGGAAATGCGGTAACCGTTCAAGTTGTTGAAACTATTGCAAGAAAGATAATGAAAGCCATTCAGGAGGAAAATAATGCCTGAAACTCCTGATTTAAAGTATTTGATAAGCCTTCCTCCCGAAAGAGCAATAAAATATCTGAAAGATAAAGGCTATAAGTTTAGCTGGAATTGGGAAGAAATCTGGCAGGATGCTCATAAAAAATCTTTTACGGTCGCAAAAGTTATGCGAAAAGACATTCTCGACGATATCAGAGAAGTTGTCGAAAAGTCTATGAATGATGGCTTAACCTTACAGCAGTTTAAAAAAGAGCTTGAGCCGAAGCTTAAAAATAAAGGCTGGTGGGGATTAATTTCAGGAACGCCCGATGAAGTCAGAGATGAATTAATTAAAAGAAAACTTATTACTGATAAAAACATTATTCCTGACAGCGTTGAGCCTATTACGGTTCATCTTGGTTCTCCTTGGCGATTAAAAACAATTTATCGCACAAACATCCAAACTGCTTATATGGCAGGCAGGTATAAAGAGCAGATCGATAACACGGAAAATCGACCGTATTTTCAATATGTAGCGGTTATGGACAGAAGAACAAGACCGGCGCATGCACAGTTAAACGGCAGGGTTTTTAAATATGACGATGATTTTTGGAACAGCTTCTATCCGCCAAACGGCTGGGGTTGCAGATGCAGAGTCAGAGCTTTGTCTGAAGACAACCTTAAAGAAAGAGATATAGGCGTTGATTCTTCAGTCGGTCAATTATCACAGGAGATGCGAGCAGTCTCAAAGAAAACAGGAGAATTAAAACCGGTCACCGTTTATACGGATTCATTAACAGAACATCAAATCGCGCCCGATGTCGGCTGGAGTTACAATCCCGGCAAGGAGTTTAGAGTTAAATAATTGGAGAAACAAAAAATGACAATTGATACAAAATCGCTTTTAAATTGGGTCGGAGGAAAACGCCTCCTTAGAAAAACCATAGAACCGCTTGTCCCAAAAGACATTATGTCCTACATTGAACCCTTTGGCGGTGCCGGCTGGGTTTTATTTTACAAAAACAAATGGGCTGATTTAGAAATTTATAACGACCTTGACGGCAGGCTTGTAAACCTTTTCAGAATAGTAAAATACCACCCGGAAGCTTTAAAGGAAGAATTGAGATATCTTCTCGGCAGCAGGGAAATGTTTATGCAGTTTATGAAAATGGACGGACTGACTGATATTCAAAGAGCGGCAAAGTTTATGTTCTTAATAACCCGTTCTTTCGGAGGTCGCGGCGATTCCTTCGGCACAGTCAAAAAATCAGCCGGCGGCGCTTGCAAGAGTCAAAATAATATTTTATTTAAAATAGATTCCATTCATAAAAGACTCGATAAAGTTATGGTGGAAAACAGGGATTTTGAAAAACTTATAACTCAGTATGACCACGAAGGAGCTTTTTTCTACTGCGATCCTCCTTATACCTTCGGTTGCGGCTATGAAACTACTTCAACAAAAGATTTTGATCATGAAAGACTCAGAGATTTACTTGGAAATATTCAAGGCAGATTTTTACTTTCTTACGATGATTCTGAAAAAGTCAGAGAGCTTTATAAAGACTACGAGATGATTGCGGTTGAAAGACAAAACGGCATTAACAACAAACAAAGCGGCGAACGCAAAAACAAAATGTTCAAAGAGCTTATAATTGCTAATTATCAGATTAAGGAGCTGTTCAATGCCGGAACCGATAGAAATAAAGGTTGATGACAAAGAAATACAGCAGCTTTTAAAAAAGTTGATTTCCAAAACTGAAAATCTTCGTCCGCTTATGAAAAATATTGCAGGAATTATGCAGGATTCTGTCGAGGAAAACTTTGAAAAAGAAGGGCGACCCGATAAATGGCAAGGGTTAAAAAAATCTACAATCAAACAGCGAACCAAAAAAGGATATTGGCCCGGCAGAATTTTACAAGTCAGAGGCGAACTTGCAGCTTCAATTACAAGCAAATATGATGAGAATTCTGCCGTAGTTGGTACAAACAAGGTTTATGCGGCGATTCATCAATTCGGAGGTAATGCCGGCAGAAATAAAAAAGTTAAAATCCCTGCTCGACCTTATTTAAAGCTTGGAGAAAAGGAGAAGTCCGAGATTATAAAAGAGGTTCAAAATTATTTTCATGAGTAATTAGCATAATTTTTTACAGTTTATGAAAAATCATATTTTTTGTCAATTCTTTCTACCGTTAATCCTTTTACTTCCTGAGTTTGAGGTTAGTGGTCAAATTGACCACTAACCTCTTTTCTGAAATGCCAGTATCTACCTGAATGATTAAGAGCAACAACTTTCTTTAATTCTTTTACCTATAATCTGTAAAAAACATTTAATTTAAATGCAATTAGATGTAGAGTTTTATATCCAATATCAGAGCACTTATGAAAAAAAAATTATCCAAGATTGTAAAGAAGAATATAATTCAGTCCCAGAATATTTTGGATTAATTCATGTTTTATCTATTATTAGATAGAGTGGAAATATTGGAGTGAGATATTGCAAATTATGAATAATAAATTATTAACGTGGAGTTTAATAATATCATTAGCATTACCAACGGCAGGTTACGCTTATGATACAGATAATAATTACCAAGAAAAACAAACTATCCAAGCAAGTACATCTATTCAAGGCTTAAAACAACAAGAATTAAGCCCGATAGAAAAAATGTTTAATGCTGAGGATTCAAAGAATATTATAAATCAAATAGGCTATGATGTTTTTGACAAAGGGGCTTTTCTATCAAGTAATTCGAAAGTGTCCAAAGATTATACATTAAATATCGGTGATAAAGTTGATATTTTCTTCTGGGGAGATTCTGTTGATTTAATAGCCATTACAGGCAACGAATTTTTAAAATCATCAAATGATTTAACTCTGAGCAAGGACGGAACAATCTCAATTCCGGGAGTCGGATTAATACAGGCTAAAGGAAGAACTATTTCTGCTGTTGAACAAGATATATCAAAAATATTACAAACAAAGTTCAATAAAATAAATACAAAAGTAACTCTGGCAGATCAGGGAAATTTTCCGGTAATTGTTACCGGGAGCGTAAAATACAAAGGAACAGTATATTTAAACAGCAATTCAACTATTTTAGACGGATTAAGTCTTGCAGGCGGGGTTTTGAAATCAGGTTCCTTGAGAGAAATCGTTTATATTAACGGAAAAAACAAATCAAAATTAACATTAGACCTTTATGATATTTTCTTGAACGGAAATTTAAAAAATATCAAATTCAACGAAGGAGATGTGATTTTTGTAAAACCGATAGGCAAAGTAGCCGCTCTGAAAGAAGGGGTAAATAATCCCGGTATTTATGAATTTAAATCAAATGAAACTTTAAGACATCTTCTTGATTATGCAGGAGGATTGCTTCCTTCCGTAAATCACAAACTTGTCAACGTCGAAAGTTTTGACGATGCAACAGGGCAAAGGCAACAAAAAGACGTTCCGTATAAAAACTTGTGGTATATAAAGCCGAGCGACGGCGACAGCATTGCATTCAAAAATTTGTATAATGCTTCCGAGAATCTTGTCTCTGTCGAGGGTAATGTTAAACATCCTGAATCTGTCCAATATAAGCAGGGGATGAAGCTTTCTGACATAATTAAATCAAAAGACGAACTCTTATCGCAAACTTTTGCCGATCAAGCAGTTATAGAAAGGATAACAGGAATAGACAAAAGCATTTCATCCATTCCCGTGTCTTTAACAGACTTTTTTAACGGCTATATTGATCCGGAGCTAAAACCTCAAGATAAAATTAAAATTTACCCTTCAACAACAAGCGAAACAATTGAAGTATCGGGTTATATTACTAATCCCGGTCTTCTTCCTTACCAAGACGGTCTCACCTTGAAAAAACTTTTAGGGAATGTAAGATTCGGTAATTCATCAGCTTTTGAGCCTGTTAATAACAAGGATTTAAACAATTACAGAGAAATAAAAACAAAAAATATTGTTGTTGAGATAACAGGGCAAGATAAACAAGAAACCACAGCCGGTTTAATAAACGTAAATCAAAATACTGATTCCGAGCAGACTAATGCTCCTATTCCGTCAGCTGATTTGAAAAATACAAATCTAAATAATACGTCTGTTCAAACTAATTCTCTTGCTCCCGCAAATAAAACTAAGATAGTTTATTTATATGATTTAATTGTTAAAAATGATTCTAAATATGACCTTCCTATTAATTCAGGAGATAAGATTATGTTTAGAACTCTTGAACCAAATGAAACTGTCGAATCAGTAAGTGTTTTTGGTTATGTTAACGCTGCCGGCGTTTATAAATTTCAGGAAGGCATGAAATTAAAAGATGCAATAAAACTTGCAGGCGGATTGGAACAAAAAGGAAATTTAAAAGGTTTGGTTTTTCTTAGACCTTCAATCGCACATGATCAAAGAGCAAATATCGAAGATTCTTTAATGAAATTACAAGAAGAAATTTCATTAAAAGTAAATTCACTCCAAACAACTAATAATAATCTATCAAATACTGAAATCCAAGGCTTTTTAGCTAGTCAAAAAGAATTGCTGAACATTGTTAAAGAAAAAGCTCAAAAAGATTTCGGTAGATTGTCAACAGAAATAAAAAGCAATAATATAGACCAGATTGATGATTATAGCAATATTGAACTTAAACCCGGTGACGAGCTATATATTCCGTACCAATCAAAGCATGTTGTAGTAATGGGTGCAGTTTTGAATAATATTGCACTTACCTATAAACCCAAAATGACTTCTGACTATTACATCAAAAAAGTCGGCGGATATACAGACCAAGCCAAGAAAAACAGAACTTATATAATAAAAGTTAATGGTTCGGTAGAACGAATTTCTAAATTCAATAAATCAATTATGGAACCGGGCGATACAATTGTAATTCCTGAAAAAATAAGCATACCTATTAATTGGCTTGAAGTTACAAAGAGCGTTGCTCAAATAGGCGGCAATATTCTTAGTTCTATATTTATTTTAACTAAAATTTAAAAGGATAAAAAATTATGTCAAATATAAATAATAACGATGAGCTGGTCTTAGATTTTAAGAAGCTTTGCAAAACCTTCCAATATAGAAAAAATATCATTGTATATTGTTTTTTAATAATTATATCTTTAACTTTGTTAATTACTTTTTTTATGCCCAAAAAATATGAATCTGAAACTAAATTATTGATAAATAAATCAAGCTCAACAAATTTAGCAAATATAAATCCGTTTATATTGTCCGAAATGGCAGATATGGATGGAGGAATGTCAGGCTTATTAAAAGGTTCATCCGATTTAGAAAATGAAATTGAAATTATTAAATCTCCTCTGGTTTTAGATGAAGTAGTAAAAGCAAATCATATTGTTTACAAAAATGGCAAAAAAAAGGGTGAGTTTTTATCTGTAGATGATTTTTTAAAGAAAAATATTTCTATTGAGAACTTAAAAGGCACAAATGTAATAAGCATTAAATATAAATCTAAAGACCCGATATTAACTTATAATGTACTTAGTTCCATAATTAAAAATTATAAAGAAGCTTATGAGGAAATAAATAGTAAAAAAGCTTTTAATGACAAAAAATTAATTTACAAATCTTATATTGAAGCAAAAGCCGATCTTGATAACAAAATTGAAAAATTAAAACAAACAAAAAATGCTGAATTAAGTGATACTTCTGGGACAAATACAATATCATTTAGCTTACTTGGTTTCCATGACAAGGAAATTGGGCAGAAATTAAATCAAATGTCTATTGATGCAGTAAATACAAGAAAACTCGAAGAAGAAGTTAATCAAGCAGCAGAGAAATTAAAAAGGCTAAATGAAAAACTTGAGTGGACTTCTTTGGTCGGAAATTTATCAAAAGAAATAAGCAAAATAACAATACTCAAAGAACCAGAACATTTAAGGAATTTTGAAAATACTGAGCCGAGCTTAATTTTAAATATATTATTAAGTATTGCCGTTTCAATAATTTTAAGCATTTTTGCAGTTATTCTTTTTGAAAAGAAAGACAAACGTCTGGCTATTATTGAAACAAATGAAAAAACGCTTCTCGTTTCTTCTAATGATTTAACAGATATAATTGAAGACATTGTATTTTTAAGCAAATTGAAAAATACCGCCAAAACAACTCTAATTTCGCTAACTGATGACAATAATATTAAAATTCCTGAAAATTTCAATATTAGCTATTCAAAAGATTCTATTGATGAACATGTAAAAAACTTACAAAATTCAGATAAATTTATTCTTGTTTCCCAAATAGGAATAACCGATAAAATTCTCTACAAAAAAATTCAAAAGCTTATTTTAGAAACTGAAAAAGAATTTATTGCTGAATATTCTATAGTATGAGTATATTTAAAAATTACATTTACAACTTGTTTTATCAAATTATATTAATAATAGTGCCTGTTGTAACAATTCCCTATGTGACTGGTGTTTTTGGTGCATCAAATATAGGAATATATTCTTTATCAGATTCAATCATTCAATGTTTTATTTTATTCGGTACATTTGGGCAATTTATGTATGCAAGCAGACAAATTGCATACGTAAGAGACGATTTTGAACTTAAAAGCAAAACATTCTGGGAAATTTTATGCTTAAAACTTGGATTTACGGCAATAGCACTTATTGTCTATTTAATTTTTATCACATTTTCACATTTTGAAAATAAATCCATATTTTTTATTCAGGCAATAAATCTTTTAGGTATGGCTTTCGACGTATCCTGGCTGTTTATGGGAGTAGAAGATTTTAAGAAACTTGCTTTAAGAGGAATCAGTATTAAAATTTCAGGAGTAATCTTGATTTTTACGCTGATTAAAACGCCCCTTGATTTATGGAAATACGCTTTAATTATTATTCTAATAAATATTTTATCTAATTTAATACTATGGTGTTACGTTCCAAAGCTTGTAAAACCTGTAAAAATCAAGCTTAAAGGAGTCATTAGCCATATTAAACCCGGAATTCCATTATTTTTAACTAGTGTTCAGTTAAGTTAAAAGTTTAGAACAAATTTTCTTTTTTCACGTCT
>JBAWVS010000037.1 GCA_037147175.1 bacterium | reverse complement strand
TGTACTATAAAATTCAATGACAACAAGACTTTAACTTATGCTGCGTAACTCCTGTCTAAAACAAAACATCCAAAAAAATTGCGCAATTTATACTAAAAAGCCTTTGAAGAAATTCAAAGGCTTTTTAGATTTATAAACTTACTTAAAATTAATGTCCTAATGATTCTTTAATTTCAGCTGAAATTTGTTTTGTATCAATTTTAATCCCCGGACCCATTGTAGTGGAAAGATAAACTGATTTCAAATAAGTTCCTTTTGCTGCTGAAGGTTTAGCTTTCAGAATAGCATCAGCTAAAGCTACGTAGTTTTTCATTAAAGCATCCTGGGTAAAGCTCATTTTTCCTATAGGAACGTGAACCATTCCCTGTTTATCGGCTCTAAATTCAACTCTACCTGCTTTAAGCTCTTTTACGGCATCTTTAACGTTAAATGTTACTGTTCCTGTTTTAGGATTTGGCATTAAGCCTTTAGGACCAAGTACTTTACCGAGTTTACCGAGCATTCCCATTGCATCAGGTGTAGCAACAAGCACATCAAACTCAAAGAAACCGCCTTGAATTTTTTCAACTAAATCTTCGGCTCCGACAAACTCAGCGCCTGCATCTTCAGCTTCTTTTATTTTTTCGCCTTTTGCAACAACAGCGACCCTAACTTCTTTACCTGTACCGGAAGGAAGAACGACGGTGCTTCTAACTTGTTGGTCAGCGTGTTTTACTTCAATACCTAATCTCATGTGAACTTCAAAAGTTTCATCAAATTTTGAAACTTCTTTAGAAATATTCTGAAGGGTTTCAATAGCAGCTGCACCTGTACATGGCTGTTCTCTTTCTTCGAGAAGTTCTAAGATTTTTTGTTGTCTTTTTGTGATTTTTCCCATTTTTTGCTCCTTTGTGGTGCTAACGGATTTTCATCCTTCCACGATTAAGTTATACTAGTCTATAACGGTTACGCCCATACTTCTTGCGGTACCGGCTACCATTTCTTCTGCTGATTTTGCTGTTGTAGCATTTAAATCAGGCATTTTAATTTTTGCAATTTCTGCAACTTGAGCTCTGGTAATTTTTCCAACTTTTGTTTTATTGGAAACCGCAGAACCTTTAGCAGCGTTTGCAGCTTTTTTTATTAATTCTGCTGTTGGAGGAGTTTTAAGAATAAAACTGAAAGATCTGTCTTCATAAACTGTAATTTCAACAGGAATAATGTTTCCGACTTGATCAGCCGTTTGAGCATTGTACTGTTTACAAAATTCCATAATATTAACGCCGTGTTGACCGAGAGCAGGACCTATCGGTGGTGATGGGTTAGCTTTTCCGCCTTGAATTTGCAGTTTTATTTTACCTAATACCTTCTTTGCCATTTTTAATTTCCTTTATCTTACTGTCATTGCCGGGAGGAGCTTTAGCCCTAACACGACAAGTTTATTAACCTTGCTTTTGAATTTGATTGTATTCGAGTTCAACAGGGGTTTCCCTGCCAAAAATCGAAATATTCGCTCTGATTTTTTCTTTATCAGGATAAACTTCTGTAATTATTCCTGAGAAATCAGCAAACGGCCCGCTAATAATAAGGACTGATTCGCCGACCTGAATATCAAGTTCAACTTTCTTAGGCAGAGTTTCAGCCTTGTAAATAATTCTTTTAATTTCAGCATCACGGGCGGGTATTGGTTTTTTCTCGGCTCCGACAAATTTTGTTACGCCCGGAGTGTGTCTTACAACATACCAGCTATCATCGTCCATTATCATTTCTACAAGAACATAGCCCGGAAAGATTTTTTCTTCTTTTTCTGTTCGTTTCCCGCTTTTTACTACGGTTACTGCTTTTTGGGGGACTTCAACACGAAAAATTTTATGCCCTAGGTTCATATATTCAACACGTTTTTCAAGGTTAACTTTGACCTTATTTTCGTGTCCTGAATACGTATGAACTATGTACCATCTTTTTTTAAATTCACTTTGATTCATCATCTTACCCATTAATTATGTTTTTACAGGAATTAATAACTTCAATAAAAACCCAAAAACCCAATCGTAACAAGAAACAAGAGCTACAAAAAAGAAAACAACCAGTAAAACAACAATAGTTTCAACAATTACCTGTCTTCTGTCCGGCCAAGTTATTTTGCCCCATTCAACTTTCACACCTTTAAAATAGTTAGAAACACTTTCTTTAAAGCCTGGTTCTGTTAAATTTTTTTTGCCGGCTGTGCTCATGTCATCATTCCTTTTATCGTTATCCTCTGCTGAGAGGTTTTTTATAAATCGCGCCCTGTAGGACTCGAACCCACGACATTCGGCTTTGGAGACCAACGTTCTACCAACTGAACTAAGGACGCATTTCCTGAGAGCTAAAACAAGTTATATCTGCAACAAAAACGCATTGTTTTCGCTTTGGTTTCACTCGTGTTCAGCTTATTTGGTTTCCTTGTGCTCAGTGTGTTTTTGGCAAAAAGGACAATATTTTTTAAGTTCTATTCTGCCTGTTGTGTTTTTTTTGTTTTTTCTGGTTGTATAATTGCGGCGTTTGCAGTCTGCTTCTCCGCAAGCTAATATAACCAGTCTGTCATTTCTTTTTAATCCCATTTTCATATACCTTTTTTTAAAGCAATTTAAAGCAGGGTACCATGCCCTGCTATGTATATTCTATAACAAAAATTTTATTTGCAAAGGGAAAGTTTTATTTTGTTTTTGTCGTGTTTTCAGATAATATTCTTAATTCGCAATCAGTCAGCAAATCTCTTTTATGCTCACTAACTTGAATCTCTAATTAAATATATGCGTTATTGCGAGGAGAGGCTTTAGACTCGAGGCGACAATCCATTTTGTTTATTATAGATTGCTTCGCTATGCTCGCAATGACGTTTTAGCGGTTTAGCAATGGGAGTTCACTTGGGCTTTAAGCTTAAATTCAACGCACGCCCAAATTTGTGGCGAGCCCCAGCTAAGGCATCTATAGGGGTTCGGGGGCGAAGCCCCTGATTGTGTTGACCCCTTTGGGATATAGTTTTTCTTTCTTTTTGAACGCAAAAAGAAAGAAAACGCACTCGGATTTGGGGTGAAACCCCATTAAAAACAAAAATTAACAAATTTGCAGTTTTTTTAAATAAGTTTTAAAATTTTAATATGAATAACAACACAAAAATAGTTACACCTGTAAAGAAACCCCTGAAAGGCAATTTCAAAGTTCCTTCCGACAAATCAATTTCGCATAGGGCGGCAATGTTTGCTTCTCTGGTAAAAGAGCCTGTGCTTATTTCAAATTTTTCACTGGGGGCGGACTGTCTGAGTACCCTTAGCGTGCTTGAAAAACTGGGAGTTGAAATAGAATTTCAATCAAAAAACAGTTTGATTCTTTCCAATAAAGAAGGATTTAAAGAACCTAAAAATATTCTTGATGCAGGAAATTCCGGAACAACTATAAGATTAATGTCAGGAATTCTTGCCGGACAGGATTTTTGTTCTGTTCTGACAGGCGATGAAAGCCTGAGAAAAAGACCGATGGCAAGAATAATAAACCCGCTCAAACAAATGGGTGCAATTATAAAAGCAGAAGATAATGATACAAAAGCGCCTGTTTCTATAAAAGGTACGAAATTACTTGGAATTAACTATAATTCTCCTGTTGCAAGCGCGCAGATAAAATCATGTATATTGTTGGCAGGACTTCATGCCGAAGGAATAACTACTGTTAATGAGCCTGTAAAGTCAAGAGATCATACAGAAAGAATGTTAGAGTATCTTAATGCTAATATTCGCGAAGAAGGAACTTCGATTTCGATAGGCAGATCACAACTTGTTTCAAAACCAGTTACAATACCGGGAGATATTTCTTCAGCAGCGTTTTTCCTTGTGGCAGGCGCAATAGTTCCTGATTCAGAAATAATTATTCAGGATGTAGGCTTAAATACTACGAGAACGGGAATCATTGACGTTTTGCAAAGAATGGGCGCAGAAATACAAATTTTAAACCAGCGTATAGACTGCAACGAAGAAATTGGCGATATAAAAGTAAATTATTCAAACTTAAAAGCAATTACGATAGACAGCGAAATTGTTCCGAGAATCATAGACGAAATTCCTGTTATTGCCGTAGCTGCCACTCAAGCAGAAGGAACAACGATTATAAAAGGTGCTGAAGAGCTTCGCCATAAAGAATCTGACAGAATAAAAGCTGTTTATACCGAATTAAAAAAACTTGGCGCAGAAATAGAAGAACAACCGGACGGGCTTATTATTCATGGAAAAACAAAACTCAAAGGCGGATGTATTTTAGAGACGTATCATGATCATAGAATTGCTATGTCGGCTTATATAGCAGGTTTAATAGCAGACAGCCCTATTGAAATAAATGAATTTCACTGGGTAAATATTTCTTTTCCCGAGTTTACAAGTCTTTTTGAAAAATTAATTAAAAGTTAGCATAATTTTTCCAGAGCAAGCATTGCTCCGCCGAGAATTCCGGCATTATTTTCGGCACAAGCATGGAGTATTTTTGTCTTTGAAATATGACATCTTTCATCAAGCCTTCTGTTTAAGTCCTCAAAATCAATAAACTTTGCCATGCCCCCGCTCAAAACAATGCTGTCAGGATCAAAAACATTTGTAAGACTTATTAAACCGATTAAAACAAATTCCAACCATGTATTATGTACTTTTTTACAGAAGTCATCACCTTGTTTAAGACCTGCAATTATGTCATGTGTTGTTAATTTGCTTATTTCTTTATCTTTTAAAATTCCTGTTCTGTCTTCAGGAGAAATTTTTTCGGCCATTTCTCTTGCAGTGATTGCATAACCAGTTCCGGAAGCATAAGCTTCCCAACAGTCCCAATCTCCGCAAGTGCATTTTCTTTTCTTTTCCCATGAAAGAGGCATGTGTCCAACTTCTGCTCCGGCTCCTGTTTTTCCTCTGAGGAGTTTTCCGTCTACTATAATTCCTCCACCTACACCTGTTCCTAATGTTACAGTGATTGTGTTCATGTGCCCGATTGCCGCCCCTGCTTTAAATTCGGCGTAAGCTGCCGCATTGGCATCATTTTCCACCAGAGTTTTTATTTCAAATTTCTTTTCTATTTCTTCTTTAAAATTAATATCCGCATAGCCTTTGGGAAGATTTCCTGTTGAGCCGACAACCCTTGTGTTTTGCTGATTTACGGTACCGGCAGTGGCTATTCCGATTGCTTTAATATTAAAATCATAGTTAAAAGTTTCTATACCTTCCAGAACAACGTTTAAAATCCCTTCAGAGGTGCTTGGAGTTTTGCAGGAAAACGGTTCCCCTACAATTTTTCCCTTAGAAACACACCCTATAATGATTTTAGTTCCACCTATATCGATTCCCATGACGGTTTTGTTTTTTGAGATCATTTTATTTCTCCATTATTCTGAGCCAAATCAACAAATCTTTTTGTAATAAGCTGTGGTCTGGTTACAGCTGAACCTATAACAACAGCATGCGCCCCAAAATCAAATGCTTGTCTGGCATGCTCTACTGTCCAGATACGTCCTTCCAAAATTATCGGACAATTAAGAATTTTAACAAGACTTTTAAGAAATTCAAAATCGGGTTCCTCGTTATTTTTGTCTAAAGTGTCCTGCGTATAACCTGAAAGAGTGGTCGAAATAATATCAGCGCCCATAAGAGAACACATTAATCCCTCTTCAACAGTTGCACAATCTGCCATAACAGGTTTATTAAGTTCATTTTTTATTTTTTCTATTAATTCGGCAAGATTTTCTTTCGGTCTTTTTCTGGAAGTTCCGTCTATTGCTATTATATCAGCTCCTGCATCAGAAATTCTTTTGGCGTCTTCAAAGGTTGGTGTTATATAAACTATTTCTTTCCAGTTCTCAGGAAGCGGATCCGGCTTTGTAATACCTATAATCGGAATATCGGAAAACTTTTTTGTTGCCTTTATATCCCTGACTCCCGCAAGTCTTAATCCTGAGGCACCTCCGTTAATTACTGATTTTATAATGCTTAACAAACAATTTTCTTCATAAATCGGCTCACCGGAAGACGCCTGACAAGAAATTATTATTTTTTTCCTTATCTTATCTAAAGCTTCAGACACAATCATACCTTCCCATCTTTTTATTTATACAATTATTATTAATATTAATTAAAATTCTTAATTAAGGAAAGTTAAAATTATTTTTGACTTCTAATTTTAAAAACTATTGTATTTTTGTCATGTTTTTGGTTATTTATATATATCAGAAATGTTTTTAGTCTTAAGTAAGATTAGAAACGAAAAATTATTTGAAAATTGGAGGACAATGATGTCAGTTGGCTCTTTTGTATTTATGCTTCACAGTCACTTACCATTTTACAGAAAAGCAGGTATGTGGCCTTTTGGAGAAGAAAATCTTTATGAATGTATGGCGGAAACATATATTCCAATTTTAAACGCAGTTAATGAATTATATGATGAAGGTATAAAAGCCAAATTAACTATAGGTATTACCCCGATATTAGCTGAACAGCTTAATGATGAGCATTTAAAAGACGGTTTTGTTAAATATTTAGACTCAAGAATAGTATCCGTTTCAGGAGATTTAACCCGTTATCCTAATGACAGTGTTGCTCATTCCCAACACCTTGAATATCTGGCAAAATTTTATTTTGAATGGTTTACAAACGTAAAAAACGATTTCTTAAACAAATATAACAGGGATTTAATTGGTGCATTCAGAAGACTTCAAGATCTTGGATGTATTGAAATTACTACTTCTGGAGCTACTCACGGATTTTCTCCATTGTTAGCTACTGATACCAGCTTAAATGCGCAATTTAAAGTCGGAGTTGAAGCATACAAAAACCTGTTCGGAAGAAAACCAAGAGGAGCATGGCTTCCTGAGTGTGCTTACCGTCCGGGTTACGAAGCAACTTCACCGGAAGGAAAAAAATATTACAGACCTGCTGTTGAAGTAGCAATGCAAAATAACGGCATAGAATATTTCTTCGTTGAATCTCACCAATTAGAAGGCGGCGTTTCTGTAGGAAGCAGAAGATCAATCGGTATTTACGGAAATATTGAATATATTCCTCTGCCTGTCAGACCTGCAACAGGTTTAAGCACATACGAACCTTACTGGCTTTCCGAAGCTCAGGTTGCTGTGATGGGAAGAAACCATGAAGGCGGCTATCAGGTATGGTCAGCTTCTGACGGTTATCCCGGCGACGGATGTTTCAGAGAATTCCACAAAAAAGACGATACTTCCGGTATGCATTACTGGAGAATAACCAGCCCTACAGCAGATCTTGGCGATAAAATGCTTTATGATCCGGTTTTGGCTATGTCAAAAATAAACGAAAATTCCGACCACTATATAAACGTTCTTTATCACAGATTAAACGATAATAAACTTGCTACAGGTAAAGACGGCTTGTTAATGGTATCTTTTGATACAGAATTATTCGGTCACTGGTGGTTTGAAGGCGTTGAATTCATTAAACAGGTAATCAAAAAACTTCATACACATCAACCTGCCATAAAAAGACAAACAGCAAGTGAATATCTTGATGAAAATCCTCCGTCAGCAGCAATAACGCTTCCTGAAAGCTCATGGGGGCAGGGCGGACATTTCTGGGTATGGCAAAATCATCAAACAGAATGGATGTGGCCTATTATTCACGGTGCTGAAAAAAGAATCAGCAAGATTGTAGGAAGTTATCCGACAATTCCTGAAGATAAAGTTCTCCATAGAGCGCTTAATCAGCTTGCAAGAGAAAACCTGCTCCTTCAAAGCAGTGACTGGCCTTTCCTTGTTACAACATGGCAAGCCAGAGATTACGCTATAGAAAGATTCAGACAGCATCAAGAAAACTTTGAACGTCTTGCTGCAATGATTGAAAATCATTGTATTGATCAAGGTTATTTAGAATCACTGGAATCAGTAAATAATCCTTTCGGAATTATAGATTACAGAGTCTATACAGAGATAAAAGAAGATACATTGCCTCAGCATTCAGAGGGTTTATCTCCTCTTTATACTTAAGAAAAAATAATAATAAAAAAGAGCTGTTTTGTTTTTAAAACAGCTCTTTTTTTAAGCAAAATTTATTTTGATAACATCAAAGTTTTCAAAAATTCTTTTTCTTCTTCTTCCGAAAAAAATTCACCGTTAATCCGTGCTTTTAAAAGTGCTCTTAAAATTTCTCCAAAGACCGGTCCGGGTTTTAATCCTAAATCTATAAGCGATTGTCCGGTTGTATAAATTTTAATATCTTTAAATTTATTAAGATAAAGGTTCACTTTTTCTTTTAAGTCAGGCTTTTTAATAAGATATATCAAGATTGATTCGGGCATTAACCCTTCAAAAAACTCATAAATTTCGAAATTCAACTTAATTGTTTCGGGTTTTGCAAAAAGTATTTGGGCTTTTGTTAAAATATCTGTTTCGATATTAGAGAGGTATAATTTTTCGGCAATTTCAAGGATTTTGTTTTCGGAAAAATTGCAGAGCATTACGCCCAGATAAATAAGCCAGATAAAATCAGGATTTATATATTTTAAATACTCTAAAATTACAGATTCGCAGTTTTCATAAATATTTTTTGAAATTTTTATGTTTTTATCTATAAGCCTGTAAATATTTTCATTTATAAATAAGTCAAGGCACTCGGTTTTATTGAGATTAAAAGTTTGTTTCAGCTCTAATTTAATTCTTTCTCCGCAGGCATTATCAAACAGTCCTGAGGCAAGACAGTTCTCCTGTAATTGTTTTGTAGTTTCATCAAGTTCATAATTAAATCTTACCCTGAACTTTAAAGCTCTTATTATTCTTGTAGGATCGTCTACAAAACTTTTTTCATGAAGAATTCTTATTTTTTTTTGTTTTATATCTTCATAACCGCCTAAATAGTCTGTTAAATCCCCAAAATCTTCTTTGTTTAAGGATAAAGCCATAGAATTTATGGAGAAATCGCGTCTTTTAACATCTTCATAAAGAACACATCCTATTTCTTCGACAAAAGGAAGGCTTCCCGGATAAGGGTAAGATTCTTTCCTCGTGCTTGCAATATCCAGTTCTATTTCTTTGTTATCCATAGTAAAAAGAACTTTTACAGTTTTAAATTTTTCATGAATTTCTTTAATTTTATAAATTTCAGAAAATGATTTATCGTCTTTCAAATCGATGTCGTAAAGACAGGTTTTTTCAATATAATTAGCGAAATCAACAGCATTTCCTTGAACGGTAATATCTGTATCAAAATGGTTTTTTCCCGCAAAAGAGTTTAAATCCTCTTCACAGATAATAATGTCCCTAACTACTCCACCTATTAAAAAAAGCCTTAAAGACAGCTTGTCAGCCATTCGGGAGCACAGATAAAGAACTTTTCTTACTTTTTCAGGAACAATTTTTTCAAATTCTTTTTTCAAATTTTTATTTGACAAAATTTATTGCTCTCTAATATACCAGATTCCAAACATATGTTTAAATTTAGCATTTTCACTCTGAAGTAAAATATTTCTTGCAATAAGTTTTTTGTTTTCTTCAAGCATAGTTTCAACCTGTCTGGCAAGAATCTCATTATCCCTTTTTATTTTAGCGGAATCGATTATAGGTTCAAAAACTTTGCTTTTTTTAAATTTATCGGCTATTTCGCTTGTGATTTTTTGTGCAACAGACTCGGCAAGAAGAGAAAGTGTTTGAGTTGTTATGTCTACCGTAACTTTATTTAAATCAATATCAGGATGATTTGATTTAGTCTGGATTTGAGTTTGTTGTTTAACCATAGGAGAACTGACAGGAGAAACAGTTCCGTTATTTATTATCGAAGAAATTTCTTCATTGCTTTTACCAAGTTCTTTAAGCTTTATGCCGTGGTTTAATTTATAAGCAGCCAGTTCATCGTAGTATTCAATATTTTGTTCATCTTCATAAATAGAATCTATACGCCATAACTTAAGATAACCGGTGATTTTATCTAAAGCCGCAAATTTATTATTTTTTATTTTTTCCAGAAGCTGTTCTTTTGTGTACATTTTTATACCATTTAATAAAAATTTCAATTTGAAATTTAAAACTATTTATATATTATAAAATACCAACAATATTATACTCTTATAAAAAAATTTATGTTTAATACTTAACATAAAAATTTTTAATCCTTAAGTATAAATTTCATAAAATACCTGTTTTTATTGTTTTTCAGGTATTTTACTTTAAGAACTTGAAGTATGATTACAGGATTGCTCAACTTTACAATTGTCACAAGTGCAACAACAAGGTTCTATATGGATTGTTATGAGAGAATTTTTAATATTGTTTTTTAAGTCTTCTTCAATTCTGTCGCACAAAGAATGTCCTGCTTCGATTGTTAATTTTTTAGGTATAACAATAATCAATTCAATTAATTTTTCTGCGCCTGATTTTCTTGATTTCAGTTCTTTAATTTCAATAACTTCATCGGGGATATAATTATTTACGGTGTCTAAAATAATTTTTTGCTCATCTTCGGGTAAAGAACCGTCAAGCAAATTTTTTCCAGACTTGAAACACAGATCAAGACCGGCTTTAATTATTATGAAAGCGACCAAAATAGCAACCAGAGGGTCTAAAATCTCTATATTTGTTATTTTTATAAGAATTAACCCTATTAAAACTCCCATAGAAGTCAAGACATCAGTTCTTAAATGCTCCGCATCGGCAAGCAAAGCCATAGAGTCTGTTTTGATGGCTACATTAAATAAGTGACGGCTTACTATTATATTTGCAATTACCGAAATAAGCATTACAACAATGCCGGCCGTAGTATCAATATAGGTATATTTATTTGTTATTATTTTTTCAATTGATTCAAAAATAATATAACCTGCCGCCGCAAGAATCAAAGCTCCTTCAATAAATCCTGAAAAATCCTCGTATTTCCCATGACCAAATTGGTGATCGCTGTCTGGAGGACTGGAAGATTGTTTTATTGAAAAAAAAGCTATAATTGCAGCCAAAAGATCTGTAAATGAGTGTACCGCTTCTGATACAATACTTATGCTGTTTGTAACAAGACCAACAATAAGTTTTGAAAGAATTAAAACAACATTAGAACAAATAGAAAAAAATGCCGCTTTTTGTTTTTCCGCAGAAATGTTCATTTAATTACCCGATAATTATCCAAAGAATTTAATTCTCTTTAGAATAACATAAATTACTCATGTTAAGCCAGAATTGGTGGAAAAACAGTTAAAAAATCAGGAAATAAACGCCTGCGCTTAAAACCGCCAAAAACAGTCCTATTACGCACAAATTAGTGAACAGATATTTTTTAAAAGTCAGATAAAATATTTTCAAATCAAACCATAGTGAGATATTGTCTTCATATTGCGCATTTAATTTAAATCTGTTTTTATATGTAATTTGTTCTCTTTTGTGAAGCAGTGCCCACCCTGTTAAACCAGGTGTTACTTTGTGAAAGATGCCTCTCGGAAAAGGTTTGTTGTCATTTTTAAATCCTTCAATCAAAAGATTATGTTCATCTAAAGATAAAGGTCTCGGGCCAATATAGCTCATATCTCCTTTTAAGATATTAATAAACTGAGGGAACTCGTCAAAAGAGCTTTTTCTGATTAAATTTCCGATTCTGGTAATTCTGGGGTCTCGATCAAGTGTTCTTGCTCCGCCACCTTCAGCTTCTGTACCCGTGAACATGGTTCTTAATTTATAAACTTCAAAAAGCTTCCCGTCTTTTCCTACTCTTGTTTGGGTATAAAAAATAGGTCCTTTTGACTCAAGTTTTACTAAAACTGCAAGAATAAGCATCAATGGAAACGAAAAAAACAGTACAAACAAAGACATACAGATGTCCGCAATTCTTTTTATCAAAAGATAATTGGTTTTTTTATTTAAATACTCAAATAAAATCGGCTGTTGAGTTAAAGTCTTTTCTTCTGTTTTAAGTTTCATATATTATATTTAGCCTCGATGATTCTGATGAAATTATTCTACGAGTTCCGGTGCTTGTCAAGTCTAAAATGTTTAGTTATTTCAATAGATTAAGACCTATTTTTTGTAAATCTGCAATGGATTATTATGGGGTTAATGCGAAATTAGTACTTTCTTTGTTCACATGTTATATATATATGAAGAAAAGTTTAAAATCAGTTTAATTATAAGGAGGAATAAATATGAATATCAAAACATTTTCAACTATTCCACAAGCAGTAAAAGCTATGAAAAATTTATCTTTTTTAGAAAAGAAAGTTATAGACGGAGATGAAAGCGAAAAAACTTTAAGAAAAGTTATAAGATTGGCATCTATACTTGATGAGTTTGAAAAAGTACATCCTCGTCAAGCTAATATAAGTGAAAGAACCGGGATACCTGAGTTATCCCGGTATGCTAAAATGTTGGAGGGGATTAAAGCGCTTAGAAGTAGAAGCTAAACTCCCGCAAATTTTATATGAAAGAGGCTTATGTCAGTTTAGTTTGTCTTTAAGCCTTGGTTTTGCATAAATACCAGCTGGAACATTCTTCATGTTTTTCATGAATTCTTTGTTCCGCATCTTCAGTGGTTCTCGGGGGAGGAACTATTACATTGTCTCCCGGTTTCCAGTTGGCGGGAGTGGCAACTTTCTTTTCATCGACAAGTTGAAGTGCATCTATAATTCTTATAATTTCGTCTATACTTCTTCCCACGCTGGAAGGATAAGCAATAGACATTTTTAAAATTCCTTCAGGGTCTATAATATAAACGGTTCTTATGGCATGAACAGTACTTATTGCAGGATGAATCATCGCATAAAGGCGGGAAACCTCAAAGCCTAAATCTGCAATAACCGGAAAATTGATTTTAACTTCAAAGCTTTCTTCTATTTGCCTTACCCATTCAATATGGGAATAAACACTGTCAATACTTAATCCCATAAGCTTGACGTTTCTTTTTTCAAACTCCTGCTGTTTTTGGGCAAAACCAATAAATTCTGTAGTGCAAACAGGGGTAAAATCAGCCGGATGGGAAAATAAAACCACCCAGTGCCCTTTGTTAAATTCAGAAAATTTGATTTTTCCATGCGAGGTTTCAGCTTCAAAATCAGGGGCGGGTTCGCCTAATCGAGGACAGGTACAAATTTCTAAAATTTCATCATAATTATTACAACATGTTTCCTGCATATTTTTTCTCCTTAATATTTCTCTTTATGTTCTTTTGTTATTCGAAACTAAACGAAATAAATGAAAAATCTGTTCAGCTTTTAATTCTCTATCCAAAACCCTTCATATTTCTATTAGACAACTAAATATTTATCTTCAAAATTTATCTATATTTTTCAGAATAAATAAAAAACCCTTAAAACCTTGTCCAAAATGTTAGTTTTATGGATAATTAAATTAGTAAAAATTTATAAATCATCTTTTGTAACTGTGTAAAAACCTGATTTAACAGAAAAGAGTAAGATAAAGTGGTTCTTGTTAATTATGCTGACCGCAAACTGACCTGCAAAGTCGTGTATTACGGCACGGGAGAGAGCGGAAAAACCAGCAACCTTATATATATTTACAATACACTTGATTCTGCAATCAGGTCAGAAATGACATGCCTTGAAGGACTAAACGAAAGGACACTTTTCTTTGATTTTTTATCAATTAACCTGGGCGATGTAAAAGGTTTTAATACGACATTCAGTCTTTATACTTCACCGGGGCAAATGCAGTATAATGCGGCAAGAAAAATCATTCTAAACGGCGTAGACGGTATTGTTTTTGTGGCAAATTCTTCAAAAGCAGAAAGAGAAAACAACATTCAGAGTTTTAACAACATGATTCAAAATTTAAAAGAATATAATCTTAACTTAAATAATATTCCTATAATTTTGCAATATAATAAACGCGATTTAGATGATGTATTAAGCTTTGAAGAGCTTGAAAAAGATCTGAATCAAGCGGGATATCCGAGTTTTGAATCCGTTGCCATTCAGGGACAAGGAGTTTTCGCTACATTAAAATCCGTCAGCAATTCTATTCTTGCTAACTTACAATAAAAAACCACACTAAAATTTGAGATTTGAAAAAATGAACGATATACTTAATTATATTAAAAAACAGGACGAAAAATCAGAATTTTTGAATTTGAATTCTCAAAATAAGCTGATTATTTTCGGCTCGATTTTAAGTTCGATTTTTGTTGTAATTACAGCCTGGTTCGTTATAAATAATACACAAAAAACAATTCTGGACAGCTATCATAATTTTGGCTCGATGCTTACAAAAACTCTTTCAATCGAAAGTTCAACTCTTATTTCGGATTTATCAAGCACTAAAGGTTTAAAAAAACTTAAAGAACATACCGAACAAATAATAGCGAACAGCGAAGACATTGCTTATGTTGTTTACAGGGATCAACTTGGAAACATTATTTATTCCAGCAAACAAAATAATCCTGCTTTTGAAAACACTGAAAACAAAACAACTATAGAAGTAAGTCAGCCGCTTACTTTAAAAACAGCTTACTCAAAAGAAGTTATTGGCTCAATTCAAGTCGGCTTAAGCAGATACACTATGAACATAGTGGGAAAAGCGACCAGAAACCTGATGCTGATTATTTTTACCATAGCATGGGTGCTTTCCATAGCAGCCGTCTTAATAAACACTTTGCTTATAACAAGGCAGATAAAGCTTCTTTCTGAAGGAGTAAGAAAGATTTCAACGGGAGAATTTGGGTATAAAATTACATCAAAAGATCTTTGGGGAGATATAAAACAGCTTTTTGAATCTTTTAATACAATGTCCTCAAGGCTTAGAACTTATGAAGAAAAAAATATTGACCAGCTGACTTATGAAAGAAACAAAATGGAAGCTGTTTTGATGAGTATTGCAAATGGTGTAGTAGTTTGTGATAATTCAGACCAAATAATTCTTGTAAATAATGCCGCACAAAAAATGCTTAAAGTTAACATAAAAGAAATTATAAAAACAAAAATAACGGAATATTATGATACAAACGGCGAATTATGCTTTAAATCCAAAATTAAAGAATTTAAAGATACTCCGTACGAAGGGAATAAAGCCAAAAATCTTGAATGCCAGATAAAAATGAACGGAAGAATTGTAAAAACAATTATTTCCCCTATATTTACCCTTCATGAAGAATACATAGGTTATATTATTATACTTCATGATGTAACAAAAGAGGCCGAGATTGATAATATTAAAAATACTTTTATTTCAAACGTCAGCCATGAATTAAGAACTCCGGTTACAATCTTGAGAACTTATATAGATACTCTCTACAACTGCGGAGAAAAATTGGATGAGAAAACAAAAGGGGATTTTCTTTCCATAATAAATCATGAGTCAGACAGATTAAATAATATGGTAAATGATATTCTTGATTTTTCAAAGCTGGAATCGCCAAATGTCGCTCTTGAAAAGGATTTGGTTGATATAGGTCCGATTATAGAAATTACGGTTAAATCAATGAAAGTTCTGGCAGAAGAAAAAAATGTTTCTTTCTCTATAATTATTGAGCCTGATATCCCGCAGGTAATGATAAATCCTGAAAATATAGAAAGAGTGTTGAAAAACCTTATTTCGAATTCTATTAAGTATTCTCATAAAAACAGCAGGGTTAAAATAAGAGCAGAAATCGATCGCACAGGGGATTATTTACAAGTTTCCATCGAAGATAACGGCATCGGAATACCGGAAGAGCATCTCGGAAAGATTTTTGACAGGTTTTACAGAATAGAAACAAAAGTTCACTCGGTAAAAGGCACAGGCTTGGGCTTGCATCTTGTAAAAATTGCTATAGAAAAACATCATGGCGGCAAAGTTTTTGTTGAAAGCAAATTGAACGAAGGAAGCACTTTCGGGTTTAAAATTCCTCTTAGTCCTGTAGAAGAAGAAAAAGAAACCATTTCTTCTTGATTTGTTAAGTTTTATTAATTAAATAGCTATTTTTTATATACGAAATAGCAATTTTTTCAATACGGATGTTTTTATATATGTACAAGGACAAAACAAAACAAACACAACACACTACCTCAAATAAAAGCTTAAATTTCAATAAATAAAACCTTTTACCTACCACACCTACCTTCCCCTTTCCCTTCCTTACCTACAAAAACAAATTTTAAGACAGCTTCAAAACTGTCTATTTTTTTGCAAATTTATATATAAAATTCAAATTTCAAGAAGATTCATGAATCTAAGAAGAGTTATGGATGTGGGCTTTACAGGTTTTTGGCCTAGCAAGTGTTAAGTTTTATTAATCAAATAGCTATTTTTTATATACGAAATAGCAATTTTTTCAATACGGGTGTTTTTATATATGTACAAGGACAAAACAAAACAAACACAACACACTACCTCAAATAAAAGCTTAAATTTCAATAAATAAAACCTTTACCTACTACACCTACCTTTCCCTTTCCCTTTCCCTTTCCCTTTCCCTTCCTTACCTACAAAACAAGGATTAAGACAGTCTCAAAACTGTCTCTTTTTTTTGCAAATTTTTTTATTCACAAAAAATGAAATCGTTGAATATATAAGATTACAAAAAATAAAGATTTAAGCTGAAATCTCATGATTAATGTTTAAAATATTGTTAAAATGGAATAATACTATTTGATGGATCTAAAAATAATAATATCTTTACAGGATTGAAAATAAAGATTAAGGCTTTATTATAATAATGATAAGAACAAAGGAGTGTTCAGTCTATGACTAGTTCTATAACATTTGCAGGATCGGGATCGGGATTACCGGTAAGTGACTGGATTACAGCAATGGTTGCTTCAGAAAGAGCTCCTGTTGATGCTTTATATACAAAAAAAGATACTTATAACGCAACAAAAACTGCTTTAAGTTCTATTCAATCAGATTTTTCAGCTTTAAGAACATCTATTCAAAAATTAACCGATGGAAATATTGCATCAAGTTTTGATCTTTTTGCTTCCAGAACTGCTACAAGTTCTGATACAAATATTTCTACGGTAACTGCAGCTAATAATACTTCTGTCCAAAAAGTTACTTTATCTGTGGATAATCTTGCTACCGCGACAAAAGCAACAAGCAGTGATTTGTCAAAGTCCATTGACGGAACAGAATTATTTACCGCGGCTGCAAACAAACAGGGTACTTTAACAGCAACACGTGATGACGGAACGGTTTATGGCAATTTTAGCATTTACGTAAACGGGGCTAAAAATGAATTTACAATAGAAAAAACTGATAC
Organism: bacterium; assembly: GCA_037147175.1. Lineage (NCBI taxonomy): Bacteria > bacterium. The sequence continues at coordinate 9,118 of JBAWVS010000037.1, read as the reverse complement.
GTTAAATACTATTGTCAAAAAAATAAATGATAAATTTGATCAGAACAGTGATGGCGATTATAGTGATAACAACGTAAAAGCTTCTATTGTAGACGGGAAGATGCATATTGATTACAACAATACTGCTGTTACCAAATTAACTTTAGGAAGCAACTCTGATACAACAAACTTTTTCAATATAATGCAGCTTTCAACCGCTTCTTCAACAGATAATGGTGATGGAACATCCGGTTTTGCAAGTCTTTCAAAAATTAACAAAATAAATCTGGGCGGAACAATTGTAGGGAATACTGCAAATCTTAATGTGGACAGTGCTGATCCGGTAACGGCAGGAACTTTTAAAATAGGCGGAACGGAATTTACAATAGATAGTAAAACTTCTCTTGCAACACTTATAAGCAAAATAAACAGCTCTGATAAAGCAGGAGTGACAGCCCAAATTGATACCAAAACAAATAAACTTGTTTTAACGTCAAAAACCCCCGGCAAAACAGCAATTAATTTTGAAAACGGAACCAGTAATTTTCTTACAAAAATAGGATTAATTACTGCTACCGGAGATTCTACAGCTTCTCAAACCCTGGGAGAAAATGCAAAAATTCATATAAATGGTGCTGCGACAGCTCTGGAAGTTAATTCAAATACTGTAACAGGAGATGTAAGCGGTATCCCAGGTTTGACCATAAACCTTAAAAAAACAACTCTCAGCAAAGCAACCGACGGATCAACCATAGATACTCCGATAGATATAAATATTGATCAAAATACAGATGGAATAAAAACTGCTTTAAATGATTTTATCTCCAAATATAATCAGGTACTTAATGATGTGTCTACACAAACAGGAACAGGTCAGGCTCTCCATGGAGAATATTCTATTGTAAGTCTTAAAAACTCTTTAAGATCAATGGCTTCCGGTCAAATAAAAGGTCTTTCAGCTTACGATAGTTTGTCAATGATAGGTATATCAACAGGTTCTGTAGGAAAAAGCGCTAAAGATACATCAAGTACTTTTTCTCTTGACAGCGCTAAACTTCTTACGGCTCTTCAGGATAATCCTTCCGAAGTTAAAGCCCTGCTTATCGGGGATAAAACAGCCGGAATTACAGGGGTTTTCCAGCAACTTCAAACTAAACTTAACAGCGCTCTTGATCCTGTAAGCGGTTTTTTTAGTTCAAAAAGTGATTCTATAAATACTTTAATTTCTAATACTGATAAATCAATTACAAAAGGAGAAGACCGTATTACCGCATATAAAGCTTTAATTACAAAACAGTTTTCTGATATGGATACATATATAAGCAAAATGCAGCAGTCAAGTTCTGCACTTTCTTCTATAAAATAGTTTAAGAGCCGATTTTATTTTCAAGAGAACAAAAAGCAGGGGTTAAATCCCTACTTTTTGTTTGCGAATTTGATTTAGTATTTGACCTAAATCTTTGTTTTGTGGTAAAAATAAACAAATTTAATTAATTGAGAAAAGAGAGATATGGAAATTGAAAAAATTATAAAAGCTGCAAAAGGTGAAGAAATTGCAGATATAGTCATAAAAAATGCAAACATAATAAATGTTTTGTCCGGTGATATTCATAGAGGCGATGTTGCTGTAGTTAACGGAAAAATAGTCGGTATTGGAAAAGATTATAAAGGCAGGGAAGAAATTGACATAAACGGCTCTTATCTCTCACCTTCTTTTATTGACGGGCATGTACACCTTGAAAGTTCTATGGTTTCCCCTTATGAGTACGCAAAAGCAGTAATCCCTTCAGGAACGACTACAGTTGTTGCTGATCCGCATGAAATATCCAATGTTCTCGGGCTTCAGGGGATTAGTTTTATGAGAGAAGCTACAAGAAATCTTCCTTTAGATGTTTATATGATGTTGCCTTCCTGTGTTCCTGCAACAAATATGGAAACATCAGGCTCAAAACTCAGCGCAAGCGATTTATCTATATTTATTAAAAAACAATGGGTGCTTGGAATCGGAGAAATGATGAACTTCCCGGGTGTTTTACAGAATGACCCTGCGGTTGTCGACAAAATAAAACTTCCTGTATCCAAAAGAGTTGACGGACATGCACCGGGTTTAAGCGGAAAAGATCTTTGTGCTTATATTTCAACAGGTATTTCATCTGATCATGAATGTATATCTGTTGAAGAAGCAAGAGAAAAAATACGACTCGGTCTTTACATAATGATTAGAGAAGGAACAATTGCAAAAGACCTTGATAGTCTTCTTCCTGTGGTTGATTCAAATAATTCAAGAAGATGTTTCTTTGTAACCGATGACAGATATCCGCATGATTTATATGATCATATAAATTCAATGGTAAGAAGGGCTGTTAAATATGGGATTCACCCGCTTACAGCTATTCAAATGGCTTCAATCAATACTGCGGAATACTTTAAAATCCCGAATTTAGGTGCAATAGCTCCCGGTTATCAGGCAGATATGCTCGTTTTTGATAATTTATCAGATTTTAAACCAGCAATGGTATTTAAAAAAGGTCAATTAGTTGCCAGAGAAGGAAAAATTCTTCTTTCGGAAAATAATTACAAACTTCCCGAAACAAGGGGTTCTGTAAACGTAAAATGGATTGAAAAAGACAACTTTAAAATAAAAGCAGAGTCTGACAAAATTAAAGTTATAAATATTACGGGAAACAAGCTTATTACGCTCGGAAGTATAGAAAAAGCAAATATTGCAGATGGTTATGCTCAAAGCGATACCGCAAATGATATTTTAAAAATAGCAATTATAGAAAGACACAAAGCTACCGGGAATATAGGATTGGGTTTTGTAAAAGGTCTAGGCTTGAAAAGTGGTGCTATAGCTTCAACAGTAGCCCATGACTCGCATAATATGGTTGTAATAGGAACAAACGATGAAGATATGTATTATGCAGCCGTTGAACTCGTAAAATCACAGGGCGGAAAAATTGTTGTAGAAAATGGAAAAACTCTTGAAAAACTTCCGCTTCCTGTTGCAGGCCTAATTTCTGATTTGCCGATTGAAGAGGTTATAACAAAACTTAAAAGCCTTGTAAAATCAACACAAAGCCTTGGCTGCAAGCTTGATGATGCTTTTATGAACATGGCTTTTCTTTCCTTGCCGGTAATCCCTGATTTAAAAATTACAGATAAGGGCTTAATTGACGTAAATAAATTTGAAATTACGTCTTTGTTTGTTTAATAATAACCTTAAAAGGATATTATTATAATGAAAAATATAAAATATATAATTTTATTAATAGGATTTTTCCTCATAAATTTTATTGTTAGCGGCAATGTAAGTCATGCCAATGACACGGATATGGTAAAAGAAACCATAAACGTGAATAATGAGCAGCGAATTTTTTACGTTCATTTGCCTGAAATATATAGAAAAGAAGATAAAAAATTGCCTGTGGTTATTATTTTTCACGGAACCGTGGCTGATGCAAACAAAATAAAAAATTATACAAAATTCAATAATTTTGCTGATAAAAAAGGAATTATAACCGTTTATCCTGAATATACAGGGAATTTTGAATGGGATTTAGAACCCGCCGAAAAAAGTAAAGACATTAAATTTGTCAGCAAGATGATTGATTTTATGACAAAGAACTATAAAGTCGATAAGTCAAAAGTTTATGCAACAGGATATTCAAGCGGAGCAGAAATGGATTATCTTCTTGCTTGCACGTTATCCAATAAAATAGCAGCTTTTGCGCCTATTTCAGGGAATATGAGAAAATCTTTTATTGCAGAATGTAAAGCTAATAAGCCTGTTTCTATTTTATTAGTACATGGAACTGATGATCCCTACGAAAAATGGGATGGAAATCCTGCAAAAGAAATGATTTCGGTTGATGAGATATTAAAATTCTGGAAAACTCGAAATAAGTGTTCAGATTCTATAAAAGAGACTGTTTTTCCTCATAAAAATCCTGATGAAAGCTTAACTACAGCAAAATTATATGAAAATGATTCCTGTAAAGATAATTCTGAAGTTTCTATCCTTAAAATTGAAGGAGGAGGTCATACCTGGCCTGGTTCACCGACAAGTATGAGAATAGAAACCTTTCTCGGGAAAACAAATTATGACGTAGAAGGCAATGATATAATATGGGATTTTTTCAGTAAACATAAGTTAAATTAAAAAAAGAACGGGATTTATGTACAGTCAAATAAATACAAAATCAGGAAATTATGAAAAAAATTGGATCAAATTTGTCGCTGTTTCCTTGTTCATTTTAGGATTTATAGATATTTTATCAGCCTGGCTAAGTTTTGATTCTTCGAGATTAAAGCTTATAAATCATATTTTGGATTATCAAATTATTACAGGGTCAAGGTACCTTGTAATTTTCACCGGAATTGCAGCTTTAATTTTAGCCCCTGCTTTATATAGACAAAAAAGAGTTGCCTGGTATGCAGCAGTTATTACTCTTGGAATATCAGGGTTTGCACACATTTTTAAAGATGCTGATATTGAAGAGGCGGGAATATGTCTTATTCTTTTCGGTATTTTACTTCCGTTATTTAAATATTGCAAAGTAAAAAGCGACCCGGTTAGAGCAAGACGCGGCGGGCTTATATTGGTTATTGCCGTTATATTTGTTTTATTTTATACAATTCTTGGGCTTTTTATTTTTTCGGATAAACTTGGCGTGGATACTTTAAAATATCCGGTCTGGTCAATGACGCTGGATGCATTAGCTTTTAATACTTCAGCACTAAAACCTGTTGGGCTGGAAGCAAAGTTTTATGTAAATTCATTGTTTTTAATTAATTCAATATCTTATTTAACAGGGTTAATATTTGCGCTTTCTCCTGTAATAGCAAGGAGATTGCCAAATATAAATTATGATAAATATAAAAAACTTACCAAAGAAAAATCCTCTCAGCCGGTTCAATTTTTTGCGCTAAATAACAATTATCAGCATTTTTATTATAAAAACGAAGAAACAGAAGGATTAATAAGCTATAAAGTTTTTAATCGGGTTGCTTTAGCTATTGGAAACCCCTGTTTTACAGGATCTTTAGATGAAATAACTTCAAAATGGCTTAATATGGTTCATGAGCATGATTGGATTCCTGCTGTTTACCAGGCACAGTGTGATTTTGTGGAAATAATGAAACAAAAAAACTTTAATGCTGTTCCAATAGGAGTTGAAGCTGTTGTTAATCTCGAAAAATTTACGCTTGAGGGAAAAAAAATGCAGCAGCTCAGGACGGGAAAAAATAAAGCAGAAAAAGAAGGCTGGTATATAAGAAATTATAAGAAATTCGATTGGAATAAAGTAAAAAATCTTGATCTGAAGTGGCTTTCTGTCCATGGGAAAAAAGAAAACACTTTTGCTATGGGAAAATCTTCCGCTGAATATCTGGAAGAAACTAAAACCAGTTTACTTCTTGATAAAGAAGACAATCTCCTTGCTTATATTAATAATATTGAATTGCCTCAAAGCAATACTCTCTCTGTTGATTTAATGAGAAGAGATCCTTCTTCGCCGCAGGGAGTGATGGAATATTTATTTTTAAAGGAAATTTTATCCGCCAAAGAAAACGGAAAAGCTTTTTATGATTTGGGATTTTCTCCGCTTGCCAGAGCTGATGAAGTTTTTTCCGATAATAAAACCGTCTCAAAACTTTTTGAACTTATTTTTAAAAAACAGAAAAAATATTACGATTTTCAGGGATTGCACATGTTTAAATCAAAGTTTAATCCCGAATGGCAGCAAAGTTATTTGTTATATACAAATACTCTTGATCTTCCAATGATACTTATGGGGCTGTTAAAGCTCAATAATCAATAACTTTCAGTTTGTTAAATTTTTAATTTGTTCATAGTATTTATCCGCACAGATTTCCCATGTGAATTTTTTTGCCTGGTTATAAGGAAGATCGCCCCAATCTGTTTCAGAGGCGTTTTGTAAAGCTTCCGAGTATTCTTCGATATCGGTTACATCACAAAGAATTCCTGCATCGCCTATCGTCTCGATTCTGGAGAAATCTTTTGTTGTTACTACGGGTTTGTTGCATGCCATTGCTTCAAGATAAACAAGACCAAAGGGTTCTGACAAAGAAGGAAGTGTAAAAACATTGCATGCTTTATAGTATGACGGGATTTTTTCTTGAGGAACGCATATTATTTTAAATCTTTTTTTCCCGAGAAGTCTTTCGCCTTTTTTAGCTATTTCCTGAGTATTTGCACCGGGACAAAGCAGTAAAACACTTCCTTTTTCAAGAAGAGAAACCGCTTCAATAATTAAATCAAGTCTTTTATTTTTCAAATTTGTTGAAGAAGCCAAAAATATTGGTTCAGGAAGATTTATCTTGACCGGCTCAACTTCAGGGTTAAATCTGTCAAAATCCACACCTTTAGCGATAAAAGACGTATTTATTTCGGGATGATATTTTTTTAGCCAATATTTTAGTTCGTTTGTGTAAACAATGTATTTGTCAGGTTTAAAAAAAAGATTTCTGCGGGCATTTTTCCCGCCTTCAACAAGCCCGCTGTGTTCGGTAAAAATTATCGGGGTTTTTGTTATCTTTCTTATCGCCGAAGCTGCCAGAAGTCCTCCCCAATCGTTGTTAGGAAGAATCACATCATATTTCCCTTTAAAAAGTTCCCAGACAACAGGAAAAAATGAAGTTAAATGCTCTATAAAAACTTCCGGCCTATCCGAAAAATTTCCGAGAAAGTATCTTAACATATCAAATTTTGATTCATGTAAAACCTGATTTCTTGGAATACAGGAAATCGGAGTGCACAGGTCATTTATTTTTTTCGAAGAAAGAATTTTTACATCACATTTTTCTTTTAATCTTTTTGCGAGTTCAAGAACGTATAATTGTGATTCTCCGAGAGAATCTCCTATTGCAGGATGAATAAAGGCTATTTTGGGTTTTCTTTCATGCTGAAATAAAAAGGGAGTGTTAAGAAAGGGAAATAATGAATTTTTCTTTTTTTGAAAAAACATTTTAGGTTCCCCGACTTTTTCATAAATCCCTCAAGATTATAAAGTATAAAAGCAAAAAGCTCTTTAAAAATTAGCCTGATGGGGAGAAAAAGAGTTATATTTTTTCAAAAACTAAATTTAAACCTTGACCCAAAATTTTGACAATAGTATATTAATTTATACTCACTAATAATGTGGGCCTGTGGCGCAGCGGTAGCGCAGGGGACTCATAATCCCTTGGTCGCTGGTTCGAATCCAGCCGGGCCCATTTAATATTAACAACACTTTCGGCGATTGCCGAATTTTTTGTTTTTAAGGTCTTGTGTAATTCTTGTGTAATTGAAAGTTTTTTGAACTCTGTCAAAATACATCCATAATTAGCAAATTACATTAAATTCAAAATTTTCAGTCTAAATCTTCATCAGGTATTCTATAAAAAGCTTGTAATTTATCATTTAATTCTTTTCTGGAGTCAATTGATAATTCTAAAACTTTAGATTTTAATAAAATATTCTCAGGGCTTTTTATCTTTTCAACTTTTATATTAAACGCATTTCTAAAATCAATCATATAATAATTAATATCAACGATTTTACCACTCCGACTATCTAAATAATATTTACTATAATAATCGTGAGGCGCATAAATAAAATATTCTTTAAATGCATACGTTGAGCCTTCTTCTAACCTTTTTTGCTTTTCCTCCTCAGGCATTTTCTCCCATGCTTCTGGTGGAACTTGATTTTGAGGCGAAATAATTTTATTTATATTTAACATATTTTCTGCAAAATAAGGGTTACTATAAAAACTGGGTTTGATCTGTATTAATGGTGTAATTATAATATTACCAAGGTCTTCTTTTGTTTGTATTGAACAACAAGGTGTCAATATCACATTATATTCAGCAATATTAACCTCTAATTTAAAAATATCGGTATTACATTTTGAACTATAGAATAACGATGTTAAGTAATTACCTTTAACTATATCCCCAAACCTTAGTTTTGATATATCAGGAGTATCATTATAAAACAAAATAAATATCCTTATTAATCTTCATAATATTGGCTAATATCGTATTTACTAGTTTTTTTATGATGGCTCTCAAGAAAATTCTTATTTATTTTAACTTCAATAACTCCTACGAATTTTTGAAATTCATCTAATTCAACAGTAATCTCGTACTTCTCAAATTTATATTTAATAATTTTATTGCTTACAGTAATTCTCCCTGTAGAAGAATCCTCAATAATATTTTTAATATAATTTTGTATCATTTTAAATCTCTTTTGGTTGTCTCATAAATTCTTTAACGGGCTCTTTAATTGTGTTTTCCCATTCTTCATGAACAATCTCATAAAGCTTATCAGTAACATCTAAATAGTTTTCAGCTTTAATATCAAATTTATATGCATCGAAATCTATTGTTAATTTTTGTTCTTTATAACTTTCAAAGTATCTTAAATAAATATCATTTTCTTTTTCTATATTTGTTACAAATTGCATATCTTTAGCCTTTGAAATATCAAATCTATTAAAAGCTAAAGAAGTATTATAATAATTTGAGTATGAATCATTACTCAACAATTCTGGTAATGGGCATTCATCAACATATCTTAAACCTATTCTTTTAATTACAGAAATAGGGGCTATATCTTTTTCTAAAAATGCTGAGACACTTGATTTAATAACATCTCTAAACTTATGGTCTCCAGCTTCATTATTATATGTTTTATGTAATCTTGACACTATACTCAAACTATTACTAGAAATGTCTAAAGTATATCCTTTTTCAGAATTAAATTGCCAAATTTTCTGAAAAGCTTCATTCTCTTCATTAGCACTCTGTTTTTTTATATTATTGTTATCTATAACAGCAAACATTAGCTGTTTCTGAATTATTTCACTACTTTCAGGAAATTCTTCCATTATTTTAAGTTGGTAATCACCTATTTTTTTATCAAGAAACAATAAATTTGAAAATTGTATTTGAAATATTACTTCTTTAACAGTTGGGGTTGAGAAAATTTCACTCATAGAAAACTCCTGATTATTATCATCTTAATTATTATCATATATTTTATAAAATATAAACTTATTTACATATTGCCCTATCAGTACTATAATATGCCGTAGAAATCGGACAGAAAAAAATATAAGTTATCATCCTT
>JBAWVS010000036.1 GCA_037147175.1 bacterium | reverse complement strand
ATAGGATAGTAACTTAAAAAAATTCTGACTGGACATCGGGGCATGATATATTTTTTTGGCATTTTTAATAAAAATATCTGAATAGCCTGTATCAAAAAGGATTTTCCTGTTATTTTCTTCTATATAGAAGCATAGTGCAGGCTCTCCATAGAAATAACTATCTGTATATGTATTATTATCGACAAGAACAGTTAACCGCATAACATCCCCTCATAAATAGAAAAAACTCCCCGCCAAATCAATGTTAATCCTAATTTAATATTTTTTCAAACTTAAACTTTTTCTTTTGTATAACTATTTACTATATTTTCAAGAATTTGTGCAGATTCTTCAACAATAGAAACACAATTTTGTCTGCGTTCAAGAGGTCTGTCTTTGAACGGAGCGCTTAAAGAAGCGCAGCAGGCAACTTTTCTTTGTTCTTTAAACTTTTTAATAAAATCACCCGCAACTGTTCTGTTCAAATTAGTATTTCCTGTTGAATCTTTGCCGAAAATACAGCCCAGAACTATCTGAGAACCTGCAACTGCTCCGCAGACACAACCGCTCGACATTCCACCTGAAAACATAGAAGCTATTTTGTGAACTTCTTCTATATTATCGGATTTATAAATTTCGCTGTCATGTGCGGCCTGTATAACAGCTTCCGAGCAAGATTGCCCGCTTTCGTAATATTTTTTAGCCAGTTCGGTAAATTTACTCATCTTAAATTCCTTTATTTATTATTCTTAAATTTAAATACAGAAGTTTATTTTTTATATGTCTTGTATTGCGCGCATCGGACAAAAATTTATACATTTTTTACACTCAATACAAACTTCATTATTAATAACAGGAAGTTTAAAGCCTTCCTGAGAAATAGCATTAACAGGACAAACTTTTACAGCCGGACATTTATGGTTTTGAGGACATCTATTTTTATCAACAGTTATCATAATTATAGACCTTTCTTTTATTTTTTTTCTATAGAACAGCTTTTAATATGTGCTGCTGTACATTTTTCACAGTAAGTGCATTTTTCATTTTCAATCATTGGCGCAGGGAAACCATACCCTAATTCTTCAATCAAGTTTGCGCAGCAATTTTTAACATTCATACAGGTGGAATTTTGCGGACAAATATTTTCTTTAATTTTTCTCATTCTTCTATCTCCAGAGCTGGTATGATTTTTTAAGCTATTTATATGCTGAAATCATTAGTTTGATTTTCATAATTTGCTTTATCCTAAATATGGTTTTCTAAGATTGATTTAAGCTGTGATTTCTGATGAAACCCTACAAGTCTTTCAACAAGTTTGCCATCTTTGAATAAAATAAGTGCAGGGATACTGCTAATATTATGCTCACTTGCTTTTAACTGGTTTTCATCAACATTTACTTTCACAAATTTTACTTTTCCTTCAAGCTCACCTGAAAGATCATCAATTACAGGAATTTGCATTTTGCAAGGTCCGCACCATGGAGCCCAAAAATCAACTAATACAGGAATAGCTGATTTTTTAACTTCGCTGTCAAAAGCCGCATCTGAAATTTCTAGTGCTTTACTCATAATTTTTATCTCCTTTTAATAAACTCATATTAATATAATAATATCTTTATATGGTTATATTAATATATAGTTTCAGAAAAAGCTAGTGCTTTTTTCAAAATCTTAATATTTTGTATTTTTTACGTTTAAAAGCAAAACTTCATTTGAAGTTTATGAGGAGAATAATTTTGTGTTAATTTAAAGAAGCAGGATTTCAAAAAAACATCTAAGAAATTAGTCCTGTTTTTATATACTAAAATATTTCTTTTGAAATGTCATAATCATAAATTTTGGCATTATCATATATTTTTAATTTTTGCTCACTATAATCAAATTCTAATTTATCATCAAAGTAAATTAAACTGTTAATTATCGTTGAAGAAGAAGATTCAAAATTAGTTTCGATGCTTTCTGACAGAATCTTTGAATCGAATTTTTTTGAAACCCAACCCATAACAGGATTTTCACTGCCTTTAATTATTTTTTTATTTAATAAAACCTCACTAAAAGTTTTCAAATAAACAGTTTCTTCCTGATTACTTATTTTGCACAAATTAAATTCAGGAAATAAGGAAGTTGAGCAATTTTCTCCTGTATGCCAGTGGAGGCTGTATTTATGCGATTTTTTATCATAATTTTTTAACCTGTCTATAATAAGAATAAATTTATCTTTCATAAACAGAATCTCGCGTTTGTGGGTAACATTAATGCTTTGTTGAATATAACCGTTATGATATGCCCTTACATAGTCAAATTCTTCATTAATAATTATTTTATCAACACTTGTTTCTGCTTTTGTGAGCCACATAAAATTGCCGCCGATTTGCGATTGATTTTGTCCGTCAATTTCTATTGTATTATGTGCGCTCGTTCCCCTGAAATAATTTCTCTGCTTCTGTTCGGTGTGATATGCAAAAGTGCCGGCATCAATCAAAAATTCCTTGTTTTTATAATTTAAACAAAAGGACAAAGCATCTGAATGGGCATGTGCAGCAATAGACAAGTAACCAAGCACTCCCACATCCATAAAAGCATCAGTATTTTTATCTTTTAAAAGAACATAACCGCTTTGTTCTAAATACAAAGACTGTCTTAAAGGCATAGTTACCGATGAATTAAAATATTCATTTATCTTTTTTTTATCCAAAATCCATAAGGTTTTTTCATCAATAATATTTTTCGTTAAATACTTAAAATCAGGTCTGTTAAATATTATTGATGAAGTATTCAATAAAAATCTTGCAGCTGTCTTAACAGGCAGTTCATTATCAAAAGAATTATCAAGTTTTAAAATAAAACTGTCATCTGCATCTCCAAAATTCGGCAAATTAAAGCTGCTGTCTGAAAAATTCATAATACAATCAGCCATTTTCTCCAATTTCTGCCAATATTTATCAGGTATAGTTACATTATTTTTTTCTAAGAATATAAATGTTGTCAAAAACATGTTTAAAACGAAGCAATGGTATCCGAATGCCTGTTCTTTATCAAGTCCGTCTTCAAAAACCTGTTTTTCCAGTTCTTCAAACAGTATTCTGATACCTTTTTTTTGCCACTTATCGGAATCCTTTTCATAATCAAAAAAAGTTCCGATAAAAGCCAGTCCCATTGCTTCTCCTATTAAGTGGTCATTCGCGGAAGAATAAGAGGACAGGTTGTTATAAATAAATTCTGTTTGCTGAAAAATACTTGTGCTGATTTTTTCTTTAACACTTTCACTGATTTGATAATTTTTTTTATCCAGTGAAAATAATCCCCAGGACCAGGAAATTAATCGCAATGAATGTTCAAGAGAACTTGTCCAGTTAATTCCTCTCATATACGGATTATCATTAATCCAGTTATTTATTTGATTTATTATTTCATCGGCATATTTCTCATCTCCGCCCAAAATATAAGCCTGAGACAGAGGAAACAAATGCTGAAACCTGTTTAATTCCCATACATACTTAACATTTCCGGCTTCAGAATCCCTATAATCAATATCAGAATAAAATTTTAACGGATAAACTTTATCGGAAGAATAATCTTTATGCCAGTTAATTTTTTGCCCTAAATTTATATCTTTTAATGAAAAAAAAGAAATTTTATGGTCTAAAGTTTTTTCGGCATTTTTAAAAAGTTTTTTCATTAAATCTTCATTCGAAGAATAATAATCAATTATATGACTTAAGTCATCAAAATAATAATTATTGAATTTTCTGAAAAGTTTTATTTGTTTTTCTTTTTGTTTTATTTGAATTTTCTCACTGAATGATTTTAAAATATTTAAAATTCTGTGCATTATCTCGCCAAAACTCATTAATTTTAAACGGTTATAAAGCCACTCAAGTTTATTTTCACTCATTAATTGAATACTCCTTAAAAAACAGTAAAAAATTTATCTGTCTATAAATTCTCTGAACCATATTTCGGTATTAAGAATAAACCAGAGCTTAAAAGTATGATCTCTGCCCTGTTGATGCTCATCAAAAAGCTGATTTACATAATTAATATTAAAAATATCTCTATCTTTAAATTCTTTTGATTTAATAATACTGTTTAAGTAATTTTTTTGAGATGTTCTGAACCATATAGAAGCGGGCGTGGGGAATCCTTTTTTATCTTTCCTCGTTCTTACAGGCTCAGGCAATATTCCTTTCAAGGCTTCTCTCAGGATGTGCTTTGTGGATAAATTCTTTAATTTCAGAACGCCTGGAATTTGAGAAGCTAATTCTACGACTCTATAGTCCACAAAAGGAGTTCTTGTTTCAAGAGATGTTCCCATACTCGTTCTGTCGTCCGCATGCAAAAGACTTTGCAGATAAAAAGATGTTTCATAATGCATTTTTCTTGAAACATTAGTAATTTCTTTTCCAAAAACAGCAGGATACATTTCTTTATAACAATTCTGATTTACATTATTTTGATTTATTAAACTGTTTATAGAATCACTGAATAAGGAATTTTTAAAATCAGCACTGTTATATTTGAATAATTTACAGATAACATCGGAAAAATTATTCAGTATCAGTGAACTGTGGTCAAATCCGTTTACAATCAGTTTATCAACTTCTGTATTCTTTAAAAACTGATTAAATACATAAGGATTTTTTAAATCTTTAATATAATCATGGATAAATCTTTTATATCCGCCGAGAATTTCATCTGCGCCCTGACCTGTTAAAGCAACAGTTATGCCGTTTTCCTTTACAAATTTGTTTAACTCGAATTTTGATAAAACCGCAGGACCGTCTGTCGGCTCATCAAGCAAATAAACTATTTCTTTTAATTTTTGAGGAAATTCTTTTTCAAAATCGGGTATTCTCTCTTTATGAGAAGTTTTTGAGTCATTTTTTATTATTTCAATAAATTCACCTTCATCAAATTTTGGAGATTCTGTAAACCTGATTGAAAAAGTATTTGAATCAAAGTTAAATATTTTACTTGCAATCGAAACAATCGCACTTGAGTCTATTCCGCCGCTCAAATGAAAGCCGACCGGCACATCGCTCCTGAGGCGTATTTTTACTGCATCAATAATTAATTCTCTTAGTTTTTCAATAAATTCTTTTTCTGAAATCTCACTGTTTATCGGAGCCGGCTGTAATTTCCAATAAACATTTTCTTTTACTTCTCCGTTCTCAATTATCATACAACTGCCCGGAATGAGTTTGTGAATATCTTTAAAAAGAGTTCTGTTTCCTGCCAGATAACCTTCATTAACATAGTCATATACCGAAAGATTATCGGATGAAGGGTTTTTGTACGCAGGATGTTTTAAAATTGCTTTTATTTCAGAAGCGAAAACAATTCCGTCATCGGAAAAGGCATAATATAAAGGTTTTACTCCCAGCCTGTCCCTCGCGATAAAAAGTCTTTTTCTGTTTTTATCCCAGATTGCAAACCCAAACATTCCATTAAACTTGTGTATACAATCTATTCCCCATTCTTCATAAGCATGAATTATAACTTCCGAATCTGTTTTACTTTTAAAAATATGCCCTTTAGCTTGTAATTGAGGGATTAACTCAACATAATTATAGATTTCCCCGTTAAAAGTAAGCCAAATAGTGCTGTCTTCATTACACAATGGCTGTTTTCCCGCACTTGAAAGATCAATAATACTTAATCTTCTATGCCCGAGTCCGACTTCATTGTCAATAAAAACACCGTTATCATCAGGCCCCCTGTGAATCATTGTATTATTCATTTCCTGAAGAATATTTTCTTCCACAGGATAAAGTGTTTTAAAATTATAAATTCCTGCTATACCACACATCTATTAAACTCCATTATTTCAAAACATCCATTTCTACCCAAAGATGCCATCCTAATAATGAGGCACCGGGCAGATTTTGTACAGGCAAAGGAGGGGCGTGCATAAACTCTTTATGAATTTCTTTTAATTTAAAATCCTTAAAATCCTGCTCAACGCTATAGCGATCATAAACTTTAGAGTACGGGTTCAAAGGTCCATCTGTATTTCTGTGAATAAAATTTTTCATTTTTAAGTAATTAAACAGTCCCATTTTTTTTGCATTTTCTATGTGCTGATTATAAATTTCATTTTTGCATTTTATGTTTAATACAGATAATAAAAAAATTCCTAATCTTCTGATTATTGATATTGAAAACAAATAATTCAGTGAATTTTTTGCATAAAGCATCATAACCAGCCTACCGCCGGGCTTTAAAACTCTGGCAATTTCAGCCCTCGCTTTTTCTATTTCAGGGATATGATGCAAAACACCAAAAGAATATACAATATCAAAAGAATTATCAGGATAAGGAATTTCCAGCGCAGACCCCTGTTTTATGTCTTGATACGGAAGTTGTTTAAAAGGTAGTCTTTGCTTAACACGTTCAACAGCCGTTTCTGTCAAATCCAGGCCGCTCCAAATTCCGCCTCTTCGGATAATTTGTTCAGAATCAGCTCCTTGTCCCAGACCTATTTCAAGAACTTTTTTTTTGTCAAAGTCAATTTTATCAAGGCATTTTAGAATATGTTTTTCTTTTGAATAACGATAATTATCGTATTTATCAAAAAATTCTTCATAATCTCCTTTAAATCCACCAACTTGGGACTCGCCGCAGGAATTTTCATTCCAAAATTCTTTTATAGATTGTTCATTCATTTTTTATAATTTCCTATTTAACCAAATCCTGATATATTTCTCTTAGCTGTTTGATAATTATATTAATATCAAATTTTTCTTTTGCAATTTTATAGCTTTCTATGCCCATTTGTTCTCTGCGTTCTTTATTATTTGCCAGAAAATCAATTTTTTCTGCCAGTGTTTTATAGTCGCCAGATTGAATTAAAAATCCGTTAACTCCGTCTTCAACGGCTTCAGGGGTTCCGCCTACAGGTGTAGAAATTACAGGAAGGGCATAAGACATAGCTTCTAACACAGACATTGGCAAACCTTCGTTATAAGAAGGAAGTATAAAAATATCAGCTTTTTTATAGGCTTTGTCTATTTCATCACCTCTTATCCAGCCGCCAATTTTTATTTTATTATTTAAATTATTTTTATCTATTAATTTTTGAACTTGCTCTATTTCTCCATCCCCATAGAGCATTATTTTTACATTCTTATTTTGTAGAGATTTTGCGGCTTCAATTATATCATAAACCCCTTTTCTTGTACCGATACGACCCATAAAAAGGGTGTTTACTTCTTCTGAGCGAGAGTTGGCAGATTCTTTTATGATTGTAGGATTATATAATATTTTAATATTATTATTAGAAGACATTTTTAAGATTATTTTTTTCCATTGCTCAGATAAAACAAGAATTAAATCAGACTTGTCTAAAACATTTGTTATTATTTTTTTTATAAAATGCGGGGATTTCCAATAAAATAAATCAAATTCACCTCCATGAATATGAAAAATCGTTTTTTTGCCAAAAAATTTAGCTATAAATAAAACAATAGATTTTCTTATAAAACTGCCATTTTGTGATGATTTAATATGAACAATGCTAATATTTTTAGCTTTTATTAAAATAAAAAGATATTTAATGAGAAAAACACTGAAAAACAAAATTTTGTGAACAATATTTCCATCAGTATATGAAGGAAGAAAAAAAGCCTCATCAGATAATCCGCTTTTAAAATAAAATTTAATAACGGAAGTAATGCCTCCTTGAGAGTCAGGTCCAATTATTAATATTTTAATTTTATTATTTATTGCCATTTTTTAACCCCAAATTTATCATTATTTATTGGTTTTAAATAAATAATGATACGCATCAAGCAGAGCCAGCTTAGTTTTATCCCATTTTAATTCATTTTCTATACGTTCTCTTCCGTAAAAACCCATTTTTTGTCTTATTTCATCATTATTTATCAAGTAAATAATTTTTTCTGCCATATCTATAAAATCATTATTATTTGCGTACAGAGAAGCTTCTTTAGCGGAATTTTTACCTTCTTTCAAATCAAATTGAACTATGGGCTTTCCTAAAGACATATACTCCATAATTTTATTCATTGTGGATTTATCGTTCATTTCGTTGTATTCATCAGAATTTACGCACACATCAGAAGTATTAAGGTATTCAAGCATTACTTCATCAGAAACCCTGCCGGTAAATTCAACAATATCATCCAATCCCAGACTAACACATTTTGCTTTAACTTCATCAAGATATGGACCTGCGCCTACTATGCCGTAAAAAATATCATCTCTGCCTTTTTCATCCCTTATATATTTTGCCGCATCAATTAAATAATCCAGACCTTCTTGTTTACCGATAACTCCCACATATCCGACCATATATTTTTTCCCGCGTTTAATATTTTCATTGGGTGCTTGAATTTTCATTCTTTCAAGTTTTGGTCCGCTCCTTACAATAAAAACTTTTTTAGGGTTCATTTTGCCCCTTTTTATTGCAATTTCTTTATAAGATTCATTTGTTGCAAGAGAAATATCTGCAAAGAAAAAGGTTAATCTTTCAAAAATAATTAATAGGTTGTAAAAAAAATCTTTTTTATTAAATTTAGCTATATAAAGCTCGGGATTAATATCGTGATGATCAAATACGAATTTTTTTCCAAAAAGCTTAAAAAACGCTCCGATTAAAAAGATATTATCTGGAGGATTGCAAGCTTGAATTACATCAAATCCTTCCTTAAATAATATTTTCAAAGCAATTACAAATTCCCAAAACAATGCTGCAGAATATTCTACAAGGTAAGAAATACTGCCTGAACCGTCTTTCGGAAGATCATGCCTGTATATTGATATTCCATTAAGTACTTCATATTTTTTTTCAAAACCTTTGCCTGTAGGGCATATAATTGAAACTTTGTATCCTGCTTCGGTTAATGTGTTAGCTTCCTGCCAAACTCTCGTATCAAAAGGTATCGGCAAATTTTCAACAATTATAAGTATCTTTTTACCAGCATATTCCGTCATATTTACCTTCTATATTCACTGCTTCGGCTATTCTCACTAGATCTATAACAATTTTATTTCTTAATTCAAGACCTTCTTCTTTTTCATAATTATTTTTATCTATTAATTTGAAAGCATTATTAAATTCGGCTTCTTTATTTGTTATGACTAACAATTCAGACTCATTGATAACTGTATTCAGATCAGTTATCAATTTTGAAAGATGAGGCAATTTGTTTTCGATATAGCTTTTATTGCTTCCTACTAATTTGGATAGGCTTACATTTTTGTCATATATTTTGACATTAAAACCTTTTCCTATAAGCCTTTCAATTACATCTACAATCGGGCTTTCCCTCAAATCATCTGTGCCGGCTTTAAAACTTAAGCCCAGTATGCCTATATTTTTTTTATTTTCTTTTAAAATTTTATTTAAAAGAATTTCTTTTTGAATTTCATTACTCTTTGAAATACTTTCAAGCACAGGTGTATCCAGATTTAAATCTCTTGAAAGTCTAATCAAGGCTCCAAGATCTTTTGGAAGGCATGAACCACCATAAGCAAAGCCGGGCTTGAAATAATATGGAGAAATATTTAACTTGTCATCCTTACAGAATATGTCCATAACTTTGTGGCTGTCTATGCCAAGAGTCTTGCATATATTGCCGACTTCATTTCCAAAAGTTATTTTAAGCGCATGAAATGAATTGTTAATGTATTTGATTATTTCTGCAACTTCATAATCAGTTCTGTAGATAGGTGCATTTATATCCTTATAAATTTCTTCCATAATTTCAAATGCTTTTTCACTGTCAGAACCAAGAAGCGTAAATGCAGGATTATAATAATCTTCAATTGCTGTGCTTTCTCTTAAAAATTCGGGATTTGAAACCATTGCAAAATCGACATTTCTGATTTTCGAACTTGCTTTTGAAATTATCTCCGCTACTTTATTATGAGTTCCAGGCTGAACAGTGCTTCTAATTACAATTACATGAAAAGTATTTTTATTGACAATCGATTTTCCGATTTGTTCAGCTACTTGATAAATATGATCAAAATTCAATTTACCCGTATCAGAACTTGGAGTACCAACGCATATAATAGAAACATCCGTATTAAGAATCGCATGTTCAAAATCAGTTGTTGCTGAAAGCATACCCGCCTGATAACTTTTTTGTATAAGTTCATCAATATTTTTTTCGATAATTGTAGGTCGCCCTTGATTAATTAAGTCTGTTTTATGCCGGCTAATATCAACTCCAATTACCTTGTGACCATTATTTGAGAGACAACCTGCACTGACACAGCCTACGTATCCCAGACCAAATATGCTTATTTTCACTTTATCATTCTCCTAAAAAATTATGTTGGATTTTTTTCAAATATAACAACCTGCACGGTATTAATAAAGATTTGAATATCTTCGATTAAAGACCAATTTTTAACATAAGCATATTCCAGATTTATTACTTCATCAAATTTTTTAAACACTAATTCGTTTGTCCGGATATATTTTTTTAATTTTTCAAGACCATCTTCAGCCTCTTCATACATATTTCTATACTTATATACGAAAAATTTTTGCCGGTATTTTTTCTGTTCTTTTTTGTTTAAATAAAACAGCGCCTTTAGAATTAACTTTAATAGCTATAATTGCAAATATTTATTTTATATCTTTGTTTATCATGTTAAACAAAATAAATTTTATTTCTTACTTAAATATATGCGCGTTTTAATAAAAATTTACAATTAAAAAACATTAAATTTTAAAAAGACTTTTTTATTTTGAAAAAAAGTCAAGGTCACGATCAGTTTAGGATAAAATAATCAAGTATTTTTGCTTTAATTTGGTCCCATACTTCTTTAAAAGCTTTTAAAAGTTCCTCTTGGGGACCTAAAGCCTCAGCCGGATCAAAAAAGCTCCAGTGTAAACGCTCTGCTTCACCTGAGAATATAGGGCAAGATTCTTTTGCGTTATCACAAACTGTTATTATAAAATCAAAAGTCTGATTTTTAAATTCATCAACGGATTTTGAGCGTTGTCCCGAAATATCAATTTCGATTTCATTCATCACTTTTATTGCATTTAGGTTTACAATGGATGGTTTTGTTCCGGCACTAAAAACCTCATATTTATCTCCAAAATAATATCGAAGTAACCCCTCTGCCATTTGCGAGCGGCAAGAATTTCCCGTACACAAAAATAAAACTTTTTTCTTCATTGTTAAACCTCCTTAAAAGCAATGCCTTTTAATAAAGCTTTATATATAGAGCAAGCTTCAGAGGCTTTTATCAGTTTTTGCCTGTCCAAATCACTTAAATTTCCTATCAATTCTATATTCTTTTCAACAACCGGATTTTCACAATTACTTAAATCCAATTTTACTTTATCAAGTTCTATATTGTGAGTTTGTGCAAATTCCCTGATTGTTATAGAAAGGCAATAGCCTAAAGAAGCTTCTAAAAGCGCATACGCCCTGCAACCTCCTGTTTCACTTTTATATTTCGATGATAAATTATTAATAGCATTCAGATCACCACTTGTAAAAAAACTTTCGCAAGAATTTTCTTTGTCGTTTGAAGTTATTATCATTTTATTTCTCCTATATAAAAAATTTCTTTCTAAACCATAACGACAAATCAACAAGACTTATAAGTACCGGAACTTCAATTAACGGACCTATTACGGCCGCAAAAGCAACTCCGGAATTAATACCAAAAACAGCAATCGCAACAGCTATTGCAAGTTCAAAATTGTTTCCTGTTGCAGTAAAAGCAAGGGTTGCAGATTTTTCATAGTCAGCACCAAGTTTTTTGCTCATAAAGAAACTGAATAAGAACATAACCGTGAAATATATGGCAAGCGGTATTGCAATTCTTAATACATCCATTGGGATTTGAACTATTAATTTCCCTTTTAAGCTGAACATAACAACTATAGTAAATAAAAGAGCTATAAGTGTTATGTGACCAATTCTATGAACAAATTCATTGTGATACCAATCATATCCATGAATCTTTATTAATATTGTTCTGGTTAAAAACCCTAATATAAAAGGGATTCCAAGATAAATAAATACGCTTTGGGCTATCAACCAAATATTTACGTCCACAACAGAACTTTTTAAACCAAAAAAAGGTGGTAAAATAGTGATAAAGAACCACGCATAAACACTGAAAAACAACACCTGAAAAATGCTGTTAAAAGCAACAAGTCCTGCTCCATATTCAGGAGAACCTTCCGCAAGGTTATTCCACACAAGAACCATAGCAATACAGCGTGCAAGTCCTATCACAATAAGCCCAATCATATATTCAGGATAATTATGCAAAAAGATTATTGCAAGGAAAAACATTAAAACAGGACCGACAATCCAGTTTAAACTCAGTGAGAGTCCGAGAATTTTTTTATCTTTAAAAACTTCAGGCAACTGCTCGTATTTTACTTTTGCAAGGGGAGGAAACATCATTGCAATAAGACCAACGGCAATAGGAATATTTGTCGTTCCAACTTGAAATTTATTAATAAAAGCTTGAACTCCGGGAATAAAATATCCTATGCCTACCCCTATCGCCATTGCAAGAAATATCCACAAAGTTAAAAACCTCTCTATAAAAGACATTTCACATGAAACTTTATTACTCATTGTTGCTTCCCCCTTAATATATTTTTTTAATAAAATTATATTACTATTTGGTAAAATCACCAAGTATTATTGCAAAAAACTTTACAGTTATAGAATTAACTGTGCTCTGAAAAAGTAATTAAAAAATGAAATGTTTTTTGCGAAAGCACTATAGCTTTTAGAAGTGCTGCGTTTCAGTATAGATTACAGATTAATCTTTCTTGCCAATATACTCTAAGCAGGTAAATAAATCCACTATGCAAGGACACATCATTTTATAAAAAACATTGAGCCCGCGTTTTTCACTTTCAACAAGACCAGCTTTTCTCATAACCAGTAAATGCTTAGAAATGGTTGAAATATCAACACCAACTTGTTCAACGATTTCACAGACACATTTTTCACCGTCTGACAAAAAATCGATAATAAAAAGCCTTGTAGGATGTGCAAGTGCTTTTATTATCTCTGAGCGTTTTTGATACTTTTTTTGGATTTCATTATTCATAAAGATATCTTAACCTAAAGAAAAATATTAAATAAACTACCTGCTTGGTCAATTTGCCAAGTTATAAAATATGTGGTTAAAATAATTAGTAATTCTTTTAAAAAAATTTCAATGGAAAAAATTCAAAATGAAAAATTTATTACAAAAAACACCAAAGTTTTTGTTTTTCACGGATAAAGACGGCGTATACAAAACATCAATGGCTTATTATGGATAAAATTGTTAAGTCCAAAGAAGAATGGAAAAAAACTTTACCTGAAAAAGTTTTTAAAATAACCCGGGAAAAAAGCACAGAACATCCTTTTACGGGAAAATACAATAAATTTTATGAAAGTGGAACATATAAATGCTCCAACTGCGGAAATATCTTGTTTGAATCAGATACGAAATTTGATTCGGGTTCAGGGTGGCCTAGTTTCCGGGAGAAAGCTTCTTCTGACAGCGTAGAATTTCATGAAGACACAAGTCTTGCAATGCTAAGAACAGAAGTTATTTGCAAAAAATGTGGAGCGCATCTCGGGCATCTTTTTGATGACGGACCAAAACCCACAGGGCAAAGATACTGCATAAATTCTGCTTCACTTGATTTTGAGGGAAAAAAATAACTATAAAATTTGTAATACCACCTTTATCGATTAGTTTTTACGAGCAATATATTCTTAATTTTAGCTACATTGGTAATTTATTTAAATAAAGTTTTTTTGTTTAATTTTTTTATGAATAAAAGTAGACTAATAAAAATTGTCATATCAATAATTTTATTGATTTTAGTTTGGTATGGTCTTTATAAATATTTAGATCGCCCCGAAATGACTATAATTGTTAAATTTAGAGAAGTGCCTCCTGTAATTCAACGTTTACCAAAAAACAAAGTAAATATATATTATAGAGGTTTCAATGTTGGTCATGTTTCCAATATAGATCTTTCTAATGATCAAAAATATATTGTTTTTTCTCTTGGTATTTACTACAAAAACTTGAAACTTCCCAAAAATATAAAAATTTTCTTAAATAGTGAAGATCTTTACGGCTCAAGGCATTTTTCTCTAGTATATCCGAAAAATCCATCATCTCAGTTCTTATCAAATGGTGATGTGGTTTATGGAACGGGTTCATCGGAAAGAATAGATCAATATTTGGTTAAATATTTAAAAACAGGAAACTTAAGCAAGCTTGTATCAAACCTTCTTAAAATAACAAACACTCTAAATACTGATAATTTGAGTCAAATTCAAGCGGACATGAAAAAATCAAGTACGGATACCAGAATTATTTTAAATAACCTAAAAAAAATTATTGAAGATCCTCAGGTAAGACAAGAACTAAAATCAACAATAAAATCTTCTTCAAGATCTTTTGATAATATTAATCAAATTTTAGAAACCGGAGAAGTGAAAGAAATTATAACTAAAGCACCTGAGTCAATAAATAAAACTATAAAAAATCTTGAATCTATTAATGAAACTACTCCTAGAATAAATAAAAATTTAACAACAACCAACATGAATCTTTCTCAAGCCAACAAGGCTCTTGCTGAAACAAATTGCAATCTTGAAACTATAAATTGCAAAGTTCCTGCAATCCCGCCTTCATTATTAGAAAATACTGATAAAACATTAAAAACCGTTAATTGCCTGACTGCTGAATTAATCGAAATACTTAATAAAAGGTTTTTAATATTCAGATTTATGTTCGGAAAGCCCGGAACCTCGCTAAAAAAGTGCAAACAAGATGATTTGGAATGTTTAAAATCTAAAAAGTTTTAGAAGATTGTCTTGTTAAAAACAAAAATTTATAAATTAAGTATGCGTCAATAATGTGGTTCTTAATTAACTTTTAAAATTTTCCTTCCTGACAGAAATTGCCTGTTTGAACAATGCTTTTTCATAAAAAAACAATATCATGATTAACATGATTAGTTATAAAAAATATTAAATTTGATAATTAATTAAATATGGAGAAATATAATGAGAAAACGTGTACCAAAATCCAAACATGTTTATGGTGCTGCAGCAATTGCTGAATGTCTGAAAGACGTAGATTTTCCAATCTCAAAAAATCAACTTGTAAGAAGATACGGTAACTGTGTGGTTGAAATTGAAAAAGGTGAAACAATGAAGTTGAAAGATGTATTAGATTATGTTGAAAAAGGTACATTTAATTCACCTGTAGAGGTAGAGAAATCTCTTAAATAATTAAACCTACAGGAGTTTAAATAATGGGATTATTAGATTTAATCATACTTCTTCTTATAATATTCTGGCTGGGAGGCTTTTTATTTCATATCGCCGGCGGCTTAATTCATATAATTCTGGTTATTGCTTTAATAATTCTGGTGATTAGACTAATCAAAAGAGTCTAGTCCTTCATGCACATAATAAAAATTAACAAAAAGGAGAAAAATAATGGACGAAAAAAGAAAAGCTAAAGAAATGGAAAAAGAAGCAGAAAAACGCAATGAACATATAAAAAAAGAAGAACATTTAGAAAACAAAGATTTAAAAAAAGAAGCAAAAAAACATGCTGAGCATATGAAAAAAGCTTCTTAACAGGCTTAAGAACTTCATAAATTTAAGAGATGAGAGCGTTAAACGATCTCATCTCTTAAGCCTTGAATGATTATTAGTATTTTAATCAAGTTATAAATGCTTAAATCATAGAATTAGTATTTTGTCATTACGGAAATATTACGGAAAACACTAATTTATACAATTTACGGAAAGACTGAAAACCCTTGTTATAAAAAGAAATGGTGGGCAATGAGGGACTTGAACCCACGACCCCTTGAATGTCGACAGTCCAAACTCAATTTAGATAAGTTTTTTTATTTTATACAAACTTTTATAAAATACCACTGAAACTCAGTCATTATAACACTTATTTCATAATAAATTTATAAATAAATTCATAAATTTTTTCTTATATTCTTTTCTTTTTTTTAAAATTTTGGTGAACATTTGGTGAACCAACTTATTAATTTATATTACAGATAATGCGATTGGGTTAAGTTGTAGTGAGAATAACGGGATTCCTCAGTGTATTAATGATTATGATTATTTTCAATCTCAGTCAAATACATTTGAAAATTATCTTGTAGCAATGAGTGAAGGCGGAGTCAGAAAAAAACTTGAATCAGGTAAAAAATACAACAATATGTACTTTTCTACTTCTGCTATTTATTCTTCAAACTATATGCCAATAATGAAAGACAAAGTTTTTAATAGACTTTTACCTCTATATTTTCCAGAAAACGGAATTAATACAAATGCTATTGATAGTAGTTTTGTAAATAATCTAAAGCTTTCAAGAGTACTTGCTGAGGTATTTAAAATCCCATTAGAGCAAATTATCCGTCTTGTAGATGACGCTGAAAATAAAATTATTAAATCGGGCATTTGGGCGAATAAAGATAGAGAATCAAATAATACAGCAATAGCTCTAACAGGAATAGCAATTTTAGAAATGATTTCGGGATACAAAATACCCAATAGAGATCCCTTGTTTTGTGAATATTGTGAGTGGTATAAGTCATTTTTCAAAAAAATGCAGACTTCAGTTAATAAATTTTTAATAGCATTCCCAACTCTAATTCAAAAAAGAATTTTGAACCAAAACGAGCATTTTATGATTGAACAATCTGAGGAACGCTGCATTTTAACTATTGATACTCAAATATGCTTACAAATTTATAACACATACGCTTCAAACGTTGATTTTTCTTTAAGAATAGATGAAAAAATGTTTCCGTATGACTTAAAAGCGAGTCCTTATTTTATTGAAAGAACAACAAAATATTATAAAAATAGAAAAGGCAATAAAGATGCAAGCTCTACGATTCTTGATATTACAAATTCAATAGAATCTGAAAGCATACTATACGCATTAGAATATTCAAAAATGTCGAATTCAGCATCATCAATTAAGTTTCATAAATAATATCAAATAATATATCCGTTTAATAGGTGACATCTATTAAACGGATATATGCGGCATTGTTATTTCAAAAATTAATAAAAATATTTTAGAAAAAGGAGACAACATGAACAAATTACTAAAACCAGCAGAAATTGCTGAAATAATAAATGTATCTTTAAACACAATTTATACGTGGGTTTACAACAAAAAAATCCCTCATATGAAGATAGGAGGGGCTTTAAGGTTTTCTGAACAAGAAATAATTGATTGGATAGAAAAGTCTAGAATTGTTGTGGAGGGTTAAAAATGACTGTTAAAAAGAGAAAAGATGCAAAGACTTGGGGCTATGACTTTTACGATGTTTATAAAAGAAGACATCAAAAACAAGGTTTTAAGACTAAGTCAGAAGCTCAAAGAGCAGAAGCTAAAGCAATGGAAACAGCCGACAAAGGAATTAAACTAACCAATACAGAAGCCAAGTTTACAGACTTAGCTGCTTCCTTCATAGAACTTTATGCCAAAGTATATTTGAAAAAATCAACAATAAACAATTATGAAAATCAGTTAAAATATTATATTCTTCCATATTTTAATGAAATAAAAGTAAGGGATATAACACCTGAAATCATAAGTAAATTTATAAGCCAGCATAAGCAATCAGAGCTTAAAAATAGAAGTATTAATCATGCTATTTTAACAATAAAAAGGGTTTTAAACTATGGTGTAGATAACGGCATAATTTTTTATAATCCTGCTAGCAAAATCAAAAAATTATCAGAAGAAATAACAGAACAAAGATTTTTGAATGAAGAGCAGATAAAAACAATATTAGCTACTGCAAAAGAAAACTTTCCTAATTTTTATCCTTTAATTTATACCGCTACGTATACAGGTTGCAGGCAAGGAGAGTTGCTTGCTTTAACATGGGATTGTATTGATTTAGCTAATAAAAAACTTCTAATAAAAGAAAATCTTTATAGAGGAACTATTGGGACTCCTAAAACAAAAACATCAGCAAGAACAATAGATATTTCACAAGGTTTAGTTGATGTTTTAACTGAGTGGAGAGATAAATGCCCTAAAAGTCATTATAGATTGGTATTCCCTAATAAATTAGGTAACTATCAAGATTCAAAAAATATGATAAATAGATATTTTAATTATTGCTTAAATTTTGCTGAAATACCTAAAATCAGATGGCACGATTTAAGACATACTTATGTATCATTATTGATAGCAAAAGAAGTTGATTATAAATATATTCAACAGCAAATAGGACATGCTTCAATTAAAATAACGTTAGACACCTACGGTCATTTGATGCCGAGTATTTATCAAAAATGCAAATCTATAATAAATGAGTTATAAAAAAGATTTAGTGAATATTTGGTGAATTTCTCTATTTTTTGTACTAAAAAAGCCTTCTGCCTAAAAGCCGAAAGCCTTGTTAATAAAAGATTGGGCAATGAGGGACTTGAACCCACGACCCCTTGAATGTCGATCAAGTGCGCTACCAGCTGCGCCAATTGCCCATAATATATTGTTCTTCCTTAGATTAATATGACAAATCAAGAATAATTGTCAAGAAATTTTAAATAGCTAAAAATGTTTTCTGACAGATTTAATTTACTTTATCCTTTTCGATAAATATAAGTGCGCTTCTTGCATCGCAAGTGATTTTATTACCTTTTACAGCAACCTCTTCCCCTTCTTTTTTTATATTTTCATTTTCGAGTAATTTATTAGGATTGGAGGAAGTGTCTGCTACAAGAAACCATTGTTTGTTTGGAAGTTGATGTTCTGGCAATGTTAGATTAAAAGCACCAAATCCTTTATTATATGCGACATATATAGAAGTAGCAGGATCTGTTTTTAAAGTAACAGGATCTTTAAATTCTGTTGAATCTACTTTATAGGCAATGACTGCATTATTAGGACTATTTAAGTATTCTTTTCCGTAAGTATCTGCTCCATTTATTTCTTTTGCATCTCCGTCAAGCCAGTTTATATTTTTACCGTTTTTACCGTTAAGGTCTTTTTCTGTATAATATATTGCCGGCCTTAAAGCAGGATGATTTTTCCTGAAATTAAATAACCTGCTTGTAAATCTAGTTAATTCCTGTTTTTCTTGTTCGTTCATTTGATATGTTTTATCTTCATCTCTGTTTTCAAGAAAATCCGTATATTTTAATTTGCCGGCTTTTCTTAATTTATTAATGTCAGCTTGATGAGCAGGATTTCCCCAGTCTATGTAATTAAGAGAACTGTCAAGATTCCAAGCATTGTTATTACCCAGAGTGGTTCTATATCTTTCATCTCCACCCTGAATCATCGGAGTCCCCGCAGAAATAGAAAGCAATACCTGCGCTGTTCTTATAGCCTGCTTTCTATGATTTACATCTCCTCCTTGATCCCAAGAAATATTATAATCATTTCCGCCTTCAGAGCATTGTTCTATCGTCCTTTTATTGTTATAGGCAAAAAGATCATGCATTGTATACCCGTCATGACAGTCAATAAAATTAACGCTTCTTGGTTTATTATATTTAAATGTTTCCGAGGAACCCGCAAAGGTTTTTATTAAATTCAACAACGATACCTCTTCAGGTTTGTTAATAGATTTTCTCAAATCATCGCGAACCAGACCATTCCATTCAGCATAATTAGGTGAAAAGTTTCCGACCTGAAAAGTATTTTCCTTGTTTTCGGCTCTCTGTTCTCCAAAACCCCATGGCTCTGCTATAAAATCAACACCCTGAATATTTTCTTCAGATCTGACTCCTACCTGTGTTTCAATTTTATGCAGAAGACTATCTTTGTGTTTAGGGTCAAAATAAAATCCGTATTTTCCGCCTTTTGAATCGTCAGCTCTCGTATTGCCTAAAATAGTAGCAAGATCAAACCTGAAACTATCAACTTTAATCTGATCTTTCCAGTATTTCAGAGAGTCAATAACTAATTGTTGAGCTATAGGATTAGCTGCATTGAGGTTTGCACCACAACCGTTGGTATCAAAATATTGTTTTTTGTCGGGAGTTGTTTGATAGTAAGAAGTATTATCAATCCCTCTTAAATTGAATAATTGCCGTTCATCAACAGAATTTTTGGTTCTGGCAATATCGCTTTCACTTTCTGCGGTATGATTATAGACAACATCCATACATACTTTTAAGTCTTGTTTATGAAATTCATTTACCATCTCTTTAACTTCCCGTGTAGGTCCGCCCGGAGTTTTGTCATAAGCGTAATTTCTTTCAGGAGCTTTATAAGAAAGTGTCATGTATCCCCAGTAGTTTTTCCAAAAGTTATCTTTTTCAGAATTTTGAAATTCCTGAAAAGGTAAAAATTCAACCTCGGTAGTGCCTAAAAGTTTAAGGTAGAAAGCCATAAATCCGGCACCTTTATAAGTTCCCGCATATTTTTTATCCCAACCGCCTTTTTCAGGAGGAGACTGGATTTTTGCTATCATATCTTTAATTTGCTGCTCTTCCGGTTTATTTTTATATTCAGGAATGAAAGAATTATAAAGATTTACAAGAGTTTCTTTTGTATGACCTGCTGTTAAGCCTTTTAAATGTGTTTCATAAATGACATCGCTTGATAAAGGACGTGAAGGTCTTTGGGCAAGCTCTAATGAATTTTCTTCTTTTGGCATTATAAATATTGATTTAGGTGCAAAAGTTGCTGTATCTATTTTATAAGCATTTATTCCTGTTTTGTATTTTGAACCGTCTTCATTAATTCCTACAGTTACAGGATCATGGCTTATTTCTGTGGCTTCCGGATCAGTTAAAAGCTTATTGGGATTAAAACGATTTCCTTTATCGTCTACATGAGATTTAAAACCGGTATCAGCTCCGGGAATCCAATTTTTATCATATTCCCAATTTGAACCCTTTTTTCCCCACACTCTATAGCCGTAATATACAGCATCTTTATTTATATCTATACCATTTTCTTGAAGACAATCATTCTTTACTGAGGCTCCCCATTTATTATTCAGATTTTTCATCTGAATTTTTGCTACTTCTTTATAATCATTTTCTTTCCCGTAAGCTTTTTTGTATATATAGAGTTCAATATGTCCTGCATTTTTGGAAAGAAGTCCAAATTCAAGAGTATTTTTATCTTTATTAAAATTACAACCTGATTTAATATTTTCAAGCTCAGCAGATACGTCTGCTGAGCCAAAAGATATTTTTGACGGAGCGGTTAAAATACTGTTCAAAGAATAAGCTTTAAATTTTTTAAACGCTGATAATGTTTTTTCGTTGCTTAAAGTGGCGGAAGAAAAACTAATAATCGGATTGCTTTGTCTTGTTCTGAAAGGCATTTTTGAATCAGCCTGTTTTTCTCGATTTTGTTTAACAGCTATTAAAGAAGAATTTTTTATTTGCATTATTTTTTCTCAAAACAATCGTTTCTAATGAAATAAACCTCCTGAAAGAAAAAATTGACTAAACAATAACACTTTTTTAGTCAATTTTTACATTTATTTACAATTTTTATCCCCTTTAACTTCAAAGAAAACAAAGGAGGGTACAAGAAGTTTCTTTTCTGATAAGAGTTAAGAAATAGCATCCTGACATGCAGGGCAAATACCGCTGGAGAGTGTTTCTGAAAATTTCCAACATCTGTCGCATTTTTCACCAACCGCAGAAGTTACATAAATTTTATAGACATCTTCTTCATGCTGATTTAAAAGATTTTGAGGGGCTTCTGAATCATTGATTAAAGTTGCCTGAGAAGTTATAAATACTCCGGCAAGCTCATTTTCCAGAGTTTCAAGGAGTGTTTTAATTTCAGGATTGGTTACTTTTATTAATACTGCTGATTCAAGAGAACTTCCGATTTTCTTCTCGGCTCGTACAGGCTCGATAGCTCTGGTTACGATTTCTCTAAGCGCAATTATTTTATCCCATTTGGTGATAATTTCTTCATTTTTGAACTGCTGATTTACTTTTGCCCAATCAGTAAGCAATACGCTTTCGATATTACCGCGTTGTTCAGGAATTATGTGCTGCCAGATGTCTTCGGCAAGGTGTGGAGTTACAGGAACAAGCAACCTCACAAGAGCCTGAAGAATTTCAAAAAGCACTGTCTGGCTTGAACGCCTTGAAAGCGAATCTGAGCCCGCTGTATAAAGCCTGTCTTTAATAATATCAAAGTAAAGAGAGCTTAAATCAACAGAAACGAAATTCTGAATAAGCTGATAATATTTATAAAATTCAAAATCTTCAAATGATGCTGTTACGTTTTCAATAAGGATTTGAAGTTTATGAAGCGCATATTTATCGATTTCATTGAGTTTTTCGTATTCCACATAATTTTCGGCAGGATTGAAATCGTATAAATTTCCGAGAATAAATCTGGCTGTATTTCTGACTTTTTTAAAGACCTCAACAAGCTGAAGTATTATATTTTCTCCGATTTTAACGTCGTTTGTGTAATCAACACTTGCAGTCCAGAGTCTTAAAACATCAGCACCGTACTTATTGACGATTTTTTGCGGTTCTACAACGTTGCCCATGCTTTTGCTCATTTTCCTTCCATCGGCAGCAAGTACAAAACCATGTGTTAATACTGATTTATAAGGAGCTCTGTCTTTAATAGCCACGCTGGTCAAAAGCGAAGACTGGAACCAACCCCTGTGTTGGTCTGAACCTTCAAGATAAAGCTCTACAGGTGTTTCTCCAAGTTCGTCTTTTCTTGCATCAACCACTGAATAATGAGTTACACCGCTGTCAAACCAGACATCCATGATATCATTTTCTTTTCTTAAATTACTGCTGGTGCATTTTGGACATTTAAATCCTGAAGGAAGCAGTTCTTGCGCTGAATATTTTGTCCATGCATCTGATGATTCTTTTGCGAAAATTTCTGAAACATTGTTTATGGTTTCGTCTGTAATAATAGATTCGCCGCAATCATCACAGTAAAATACAGGTATTGGAACGCCCCATGCTCTTTGCCTGCTTATACACCAGTCAGAACGGGACTCCACCATCTTATAGATTCTCTGATGTCCGCTTGCAGGAATCCAGTTTACTTCATCAATAGCTTTAAGTGCTTTATCCCTGTATGATTCGACATTTACAAACCATTGTTCGGTTGCTCTGTATATTACAGGGTGCTTACATCTCCAGCAATGCGGATAGCTGTGAGAAATTTCTCCATGTTTTAATAAAGCGTTAAGTTCTTTAAGCTCGTTTATAATTTCCGTATTAGCTTTATAATAAGGCATTCCTTCAAACTTTCCTGCATCGGAAGTGAATATACCTTTGTGATTAACAGGAGAAAGCACACCTATTTTATATTTATTGCCTACTTCATAATCTTCAAGACCATGACCGGGGGCTGTATGAACCAGACCTGTACCTGCTTCTGTTGTAACGTGTTCTCCGAGGATTATTAAGCTGTCCCTGTCAAGGAAAGGATGCCTTGCTTTAAGAAGCTCCAGCTTTTCACCGATTACAGAACCTGTTATTTCAACCGAATTTTCGTCCCACCCTAAATTTTGTGAAACAGCCGCTAAAAGTTCTTTTGCTATTACATAAACTTCACTGTCTTTATTGACAAATACATATTCGAGTTTTGGATTTAAAGATATAGCGAGGTTTGCAGGAAGTGTCCATGGAGTAGTTGTCCAGATGACCGCAAATAAAGGTTTATCCGAATCAATACCTGCCTGCGTATAAGCCTTTTTGGCTTCTTCTTCCTCAAATTTGAATTTAACATACACACTGTGCGAAGTATGGTCAGCATATTCCACTTCTGCCTCTGCAAGTGCTGTTTCGCAGCTTGCACACCAGTAAACTGGTTTTAAGCCTTTGTATATATATCCTCTTTTAGCCATTTCGCCAAAAACTTTAATTTGCGCAGCTTCAAATTTGGCATCTATTGTTATATAAGGATGTTCCCAGTTCCCTAAAACACCCAATCTTTTAAAGTTTTCTTCCTGTCCTTTAAGATTTTTGTAGGCAAATTCCCTGCATTGGCGCCTTAATTCCGTAGAAGTTACAGCTTCTCTGCCGCCTTTTATGGATTTTACGACTGCATTTTCTATAGGAAGCCCATGCCCGTCATATCCCGGAACGTAAGGGCTATAAAAACCCGATTGTGATTTGTATTTGATTACTATATCCTTTAAAATCTTGTTTAGAGCCGTACCTATGTGAATTTTATCCGAACTCAGGTATGGAGGACCGTCATGAAGAATGAATTTATTAGTTTTATTTCTTTGATCAAGATTTTTTTCATAAATTTTATTATCTTCCCAGAATTTTTGAATATCAATTTCGCGGACATTCGCATCGGCTTTCATCTTAAAATCAGTTGCAGGAAGGTTTAATGTGTCTTTATAATTAATTTTTTGTTGTTCTGTCATTTTAAAATCCTTCGTTTTTTATTGAACTGTCATTCTGAGGGTTTCAAACAACTCTTTAAGTGTGAGTTTGTACAGAGCAAAGCGAATGTACTCAGGATGACAAATTAAGTTCAGTTTAACAATAAATATTATATGACAAAAACATTAGAGAAATTGCTAATGAAACAAAATTTCTTAACCCAAACGGCTAAGAAATTCAGATTAAATTATTCTATTAAATAGTAAATTAACTAATATCTTCAAAAAGATAAATTTGGTTATATATAAGTGTGCATATTCCACTCTCACTCATAAGCTGTTTGTAGATCGGGTCAAACCGATCTTTTTTATTGGAAAAAGTTTTTTGTTTAACAATATGGGTTCTTTAATTAATTTTCCATTTCGCAGAGAAAGTTTATTACTTCAATAGCTGTTTTTTTCTGCAATTCTGCGCTTGCTGCCTTCAGGTATTCCATCGCCAGACAAAGCTCTTCATTGACATCGTACCATCTTCTTCTAAAGGTTCTTACGTAAGGTGAAATATCTTCTATTAAAATATTATTAGTTTTAACCATTTCAATTATTTTTCTGGAAACCAAAATTTGTTTTTCAATATCAGCATTTCTCAAAATACTGATAGCCAGACTCAAGGTAGCATCGTTGTCATACCATCTGTTTTTATGTGTTACTCCAATAATAATAAATTAAACCTCCGAATAAGACTTCACGACAATAATTTTACATACAATTCAAAAATCATTTATTCTAATTTATTTCAGACCTCTATAAATTAGAATAAATGATTTTTATAACCAATTTCAATCTTTTTTCGGATAATAAGAAATTGTATTAAGAATCTTAATATTTTGTCTTATCCCGAGGTTGTAATATGAATTTTTGTAACAAAAAAGCAACTCGCCCTCCTTTTTTGTTTTTATAAATATATAGAGATTTAAAAGCGTATTTAGTAAGAGAGAGAAAGAGGAGAAAAGGATTATGGTAAAAGCAGTTAATTGTTCTGGAGCGCAGCCGAAAGCACCTGTCAGAACAGGAGGAATTGATACAGAAATTTCAAAAGTCGAGGACAAATTATTCCAGAATCCGAAACTTACGGAAACCTTCCGTAATAGTCTCGATGACGACAATCTTGTGTTTAGACGTGAGCAAACATTCAAAGATAAAAGAACCGATAAATTTGTGGGCAAGATAGAAGAAAATTTTGATGAAGATATTTGTCGTTGTAAAGTATCATCCAGTTCTGGTTAGTGTATCATTCAGTCTTGGTCAAAATGCATCTTTTATTCACTTTTTTTGCAACATGTTAAAATATGCTTGAATTTCTTTTGTGATTCCACGGCATATTATACTCTTCGAAACGGCAGCAAGAGTAAATCGGATTTATGTAGTTTTAATCCTAATTAATATTTAAAAGGTTTTTGGCAGCTTATGCAGTATACATGAAGGGTAGTCTGCCATTAAACCCGAACAAATTGCCGTTACTTAATAAAGAGCAGCGGGTTTACAGGAGTACCATTGTTTCTTATTTCAAAATGCAGATGAGGACCAGTTGTTGTTCCTGTAGTACCTTCGACTCCTATCAACTGCCCTTTTTTTATAATTTGATTATTCGATACAAGAATTTCTGACAAGTGTCCATAAATACTTGTAATATTGGAACCGCGCAAATTTCCATGATTAATTATAATCATGTTGCCGTATCCATTTTTTTTTCCTGTAAAAAGCACTTTTCCGTCATTTGATGCAATGATTAACGAAAACGGCGGGGCCGATATGTCAATTCCTGAATGAAAGTCTCTTATCTTGAACACAGGGTGCTCTCTCAGTCCAAAGCCCGATGTTAAGGTTCCGGTAAGCGGATAAATAAAAGAACTTGTGATCATTTTTTCAAACTTAATGTCTTTTAAAAACTTGCCGAGAGAAGCTGATTCTTCTGTCATAATTTTTTCTGATTTTTCGAATAACAATTTTTCAATGTCTATTGACACTTTGTTCAAATTAACACGATTTTTACCTTGTTGATTTATTTGATTGATAAAAATTGTGTCATATTTGACTTTCTTTATGTCAATATTTTTTTTGTAATTTGTCTTTGAATTCAAAATTTGATCCAGATTAGTTGCCCTTGCATCCAAGTTATTCATAACAAGAAAGGTTGCAATTAAAATATAAACTATTATTTTAGTGCTTTTGTATATAATATTTTGCCTTTTCATTCACTCAATGCCCTATTCATAATTAATATAATTTAACTATACATATTTTCTTGTTGTTGCTAGAATTTAGCTAAGAGCTAAGAGCTAAGAGCTAAGAGCTAAGAGCTAAGAGCTAAGAGCTAAGAGCTAA
>JBAWVS010000035.1 GCA_037147175.1 bacterium | reverse complement strand
TGCATAGGATAGTAACTTAAAAAAATTCTGACTGGACATCGGGGCATGATATATAATAAGTCTAATAAACTCAAATTGCTCATTTTTGATTAATTATCAAAAAAGAAGGGGGCAGCCAAATCACTCGACGCGGCAATCTATTTTATTTTTTATAGATTGCCACGCTATGCTCGCAATGACGATTTAGGTGACATAGAAATTCGAGTTAATTATATAGATTCTTCGGACTAGTATTATAAACATAAAAAAAGATGCTGTCCCGAAAGAAAGAAGAACAGCATCTTTTTATTTTATAAGTTTATATTATTAACAACCGCAACCGCAGCTGCAGCCGCAACTTAAATTAGCTGCTTTTTTCAGGGTTTCAACTTTATCAAGACTTTCCCAAGGAAATTCTATGTCAGTTCTGCCGAAGTGTCCGTAAGAAGCTGTTAATCTGAAGAAATCACCGCCGTTTTTAGCAGGCATATTTCTTAAGTCAAAATGCTTAATAATTGCAGCAGGTGTTAAATTAAAGTTTTCGCTGATGATTTTTGAAATTTCATCATCACTGATTTTGCCTGTGTTGAATGTATCAACAAAAATTGATACAGGATGCGCAACACCGATAGCATAAGCTAATTGAATTTCGCATTTTTGAGCTAATCCTGCTGCTACAATGTTTTTTGCAACATATCTTGCAGCATAAGCGGCACTTCTGTCAACTTTTGTAGGATCTTTTCCGCTGAAAGCTCCGCCGCCGTGTCTTGAATATCCGCCGTAGGTATCAACAATGATTTTGCGGCCGGTTAAGCCTGCATCACCTTGAGGTCCGCCTATTACAAATTTTCCTGAAGGATTGATCAGGTATTTTGTGGTTTCATCAGGCTGAATTTTGTCATTTTTGAATACAGGTGCAATTACATGCTTTTTAAGATCGTCAGCAATTATTTGTTGGATTTTGTGATTATCTGATTCGGTTCCTATTATAGGATCATGCTGTGTGGAAATAATAACGGTATCAATTCTTGCAGGAATCCCGTTAACATATTCAACGGTAACCTGTGTTTTTCCGTCAGGTCTTAAATAAGAAAGTGTATTATCTTTTCTAACCTGAGAAAGTTTTAAAGCAAGTCTGTGTGCAAGACTGATAGGAAGCGGCATTAATTCAGGAGTTTCGTCACAAGCAAAACCAAACATTATACCTTGATCTCCTGCGCCCAGTTCTTCTGTTTCGCCTAAGTTACAAGCACATTCACTGCGAGTTTCAAGTGCTTCGTTAACTCCGCCTGCAATATCGGAAGACTGTTCATCAATACTTGTCAAAACAGCACATGTATAAGCATCAAATCCGCCGCCTGATTTACCGACGTATCCGATATGTTCTACTGTTTGTCTAACTACTTTTGGGATGTCTACGTAACAATCAGAAGTAATTTCTCCTGCCACAAGAAC
Source organism: bacterium (assembly GCA_037147175.1). NCBI lineage: Bacteria > bacterium. Next base: position 25,532 of record JBAWVS010000035.1, on the reverse strand, counting down.
CATTCCTGTTGTAACGGATGTTTCTGCTGCTACTCTGGCTTTAGGATCTTTAGAAAGAAAAGCGTCAAGTATAGCATCTGATATTTGATCGCATACTTTATCAGGATGCCCTTCGGTTACAGATTCTGATGTAAATAAAAAGTTTTTTGATGTCATTTTAGTACTCCTCTTCTTTATTTCTCTTCTTTTCTACAATTCAAAATGTCTATTTTATTTTAGTATCATTTGTATTCTATATATTTTTAATAAGTTTCTTGTATAAGGTATTATCATATTGCCAGAAACATTATAAACAAGTCGTTCTGAATAAGCAAAAATAATATTAATATTTACTAAAATTTTGACACATTTATAAATATAAAAATACATGACGGAAATTAAAAAATGTTAGATAATAGTTATATTGTTTTCCGTAAACAAAATTTATTTTAGTATTGAGATTGAAAATTCATTTTTTCTTAAAGAAGGGGTTATATGAAGAGAAGAGTAGCAGAGCTTTTATATAGATTAATGCTTTCTGTTTTTTTGCTTATAAGCCTTTGTCTTTGTACCGGTGTGAGCGCAAAAAATCAATTTGTTATTAAACAAGTAGTTCCTGATACGGCAGGAAAGCTAATAATAGTTGCAGGAACAGGAAGTCAGGATATTGCCTTTAAAACAACAAAGCTTTCAAATCCTGATAGGCTTGTTGTAGATGTTGATAATGCAATGCTTCTAGGCACAAAAAAAAGTATAAAATTAAACAATGAAAAAATTAAAGATTTAAGAATTGCTCAATTTTCTTCTGAACCTGATCGGGTGAGACTGGTTTTAACTACTGATTCGCCTGATATGTTAAAGACAATTAAAGTAAGTAAAAGCAAAAATACTATTTTGTTTGACTTAAATGAAATAACACCCGCGAATATTTCCGATAGTCCTCTGTATAAAGATAGAGATGCTGCTGAATCTTTTGATAAAACGATTCAGGAAGCTCCGGAAAATTATACATTACCCATAAACCTTGATATAAGCAAAATTAGCAAATCAAAAGATTCTACAGCGCAGGAAAAAGAAATTCTCATAAAAAGTTTGCAGGATAAAATCGACCATAATGTTGTTTTGAAAAAAGTTAAGCATTTTGGTAATCGTGTAATTATTTCAGGCACGGGTATTTTGTCCATAACAGAGCCTATGCTGCTTGAAGGTTCAAGTGAAACGGGCGTGAAAACAGAAAACAGGGCTTTGCCATCAAGCAAAATAAGCGCAAACTTAAAAAGAATCGCTTTTGATATACCGGACAGCGTTGTAACTTCCGATGAAATACTTCAGCCTATAAGTCTTAAAAACGGTGATTTCATAAGGATAGGTCAATTTGACAATAATACGGTCAGAGTTGTCATCGAAACAAAAAATCCTGATGCTTATAAGACAATAATTTCTCCTGATATGCAGTCTCTTTTAATTGCTCCCGAAAACGAAGTTAGTTTTCTGGAATTCCCTGACAGTGACTCGTTCGGAGAAATTCAGGATTTGAAAGTTATTAAACAGGACAAAAAAACAACAAAAATCGTTATTACTTCTGCAAGACCGCTAATTCATAATTTAAAACATTATAATTCCCCTGAAATGTTGGCTATTAACCTCTATAACCTTAGACAGCCTAAAAAAGAAATCGTTTTTGCCCTTCCGAAGACAGGGCAGTTTCATGGAGTCAGTTTTGACGATATTGACAGATATCCTAACGGTTCAAGATGGCTCTTTCCTTTAAACAGAACTACAAAAGTAGAGTCAAAACTTAGTCTTGACGGAAGAGTCCTTGAAATTACGCTTAAAGATATTATTCCTGTCTCAACTTGGAAAGCAACTTCTAAAAGGGAAATTGTTCTTGATGCAGGGCATGGCGGTCAGGAACCCGGTGCAATGCGGGCAGGTATTTATGAAAAAAATATTACTATTGATGTAGTTCAAAGAGTAAAATCAGATCTTCAACAGGCAGGAATTAATGTAGTTATGACAAGAGAAGGTGATGAAACTGTTTCTCTAAAACAAAGGACAATTATTACAAATACGGAAATCCCTGATGCTTTCGTAAGTATACATATAAATTCTTCAGAAAGCCCTTCGGCAAGAGGTCTTGAAACTTATTATTATACTCCGCAAAGCAAAGAACTGGCTCAAATTGTTCATTCAAAACTTGTAAGTAGTATTAATTCTCCAGACAGAGGAATTAAAACCGCAAGGTTCTATGTTATCAGAAATACAGAAGTACCTGCTATATTAGCAGAAATCGGATACATCTCAAATGATGCTGAGCGCTGTTCATTACTTACTGATGAAAGAAAAGATGAGACAGCACGTGCAATTGCTGATGGGATTTTGAATTATTTAAAATCTAAAAATTAACCTGTTTTAGTACTGTTTCAGGGTCAAGTACATATTTATTTAAAACATCATGTATAGTAAAGCCAATATGTCCTTTTTTTAAACTTTCGTCTGTTCCCTTTACTTTTATGTCGGAAAATTCCACTACATCTTCGGGGGCTACGCGAATATAGTCAAAAGCTTTCATTACATGTGACTTTTCATTTTTTTCTATATTTTTTATATTTGTCATCCAGGTGTTTAAATTTCCCTGATAAAAGATATTTTTTGAACCCTCTGTTCCGGCAAAAATAGTTGGATTTATTCCAACTTTTTCAAGAAAATATTTTAAAATTACTGTAAGCTCTTTGCTTTTCGGATATCGATAATTCCCTCCAAAAATCAGACCTTCAGGTTTTATTCCTTCCTGTTTAAGTAAATTTACTGTGTTTCTGAATTTTTCGCCTAAGGCTATTAAATTTTCGGCAAGATTTCCAAAAATAGATTCATCATCGGGACATAGATGCATAACCAGATTATTAACGGTGTTTTTTCCGAATATACTAACGGCATTGCAATCACAGATGCGTCTTGTTCCTATTTTTTTGCCATAGCTGGCTTCTGCAATGTTATACATTGCGTTATATCCGCCTGAAACTTCAATACCACTTTCTAAATATTTTTCTATTTTTGAATAACTACACATTTTTATATGTGCAGAAAAGCTTGGCTTATTTCTTTGTATAGTATAGTTATTGAACATTTTTTTTGCCTGTAAATTTCTGATTAAATATATAAAACCGGAACATAAAAAAAATTGCTTTAATTAAAAATAATTTCTGAAATCCACGTAAATGACACATTATATGCTATAATTAGCATATAATGTAATTAAGCAGGTTTTTTTTCGTGAAAAATATAAAATATACAGTTTACAAGGAAGGTGATTATTTTGTTTCGCAATGCTTGAATGTTGATGTTTCAAGCTTTGGAGAAACAATAGAAGAGGCTGTTGATAATCTTACAGAAGCACTGGAGTTATATTTTGAAGATAATAATAATGTTGTGTTTTTCCCTATAGACATTGCCATGCTTGGAGAAAAAACAATAAATGCCTAAATTGCTGTCTTCGAGAGAAATTATTGCTATATTAATACTAAATGGCTTTTCTTTAAAATCAATAAAGGGAAGCCATTCTAAATATGTAAATGGAAGCAAAACAGTTATCATTCCTCATCCGAAACCAGAAATTCCTTATGGAACATTTCTTTCTATAGTAAGACAATCAGGGCTTTTAAAATCTGATTTTATTAATTAATTTTGTAATATAATATAAATGAAAAATTTGATTCATGGAGCAGAACTTTCTCATGAGCAACAAACCAATAGGTGTTTTTGATTCCGGAGTCGGCGGACTTACTGTATTAAAAAGACTTGCAACAGAATTACCGAACGAAAATTATCTGTATTTTGGGGATACGGCACGGGTTCCTTATGGTGAGAAAACAAAAGAACAGCTTTTTGATATAGCAAAGGAAATTCTTGACTGGTACAAATCTAAAGATGTTAAAGCAGTTATTATGGCTTGTAATACAAGTTCGGCAGTGGTACTCGATGATTTAAAAAATGACTATGATTTTCCTATTTTTGGCTTAATTCAACCAACAGCAGAATATATTGCTTATTCAAATGTTGAAAGAGTTGGTGTAATTGCAACAACAGCAACAGCTTCATCAAAAGCGTACAGCAAAGCTATAAACAAACTTAATCCGGATATTAAGGTTTTTGAAACTGCATGTCCGGGGCTGGTTGAAATTGTTGAAAGCAATAAAATCGAAACGTATGAAGCAAAAAAACTTGTTATTAAATACATAATGCCTCTTCTTGAAAAGGAAGTTGACAGAATAATTCTCGGATGTACGCATTATCCTTATTTAAGAGAAATTATAAATACTCTGACTAACAACAATGAAATGATTATAGATCCTGCTGAACATCTTACGCTCAAAGTAGCTGAGGAGTTAACTCTTATTGATTTGATTAATGACACTTCTGAGGGCAAAATAGAGTACTTTGTAAGTTCAAATGCTCCTATGTTCGAGGAAGTAGGCAGACATTTCTATAAAGACTGCAAGGATGTAAAAGAAATTTCTCTCATTGAAGCTTTGAAAATATGAGTTTGTTTTACGCAAACAGACAAATTCCGCTGGCGGAAACATTGCGTCCTAAAACGCTCGATGAATTTTTAGGACAAAATCAAGTTGTAGAAAAAGATTCTCCTGTTTATAATCTCCTGAAATCAGGCAGATTATTTTCTATGATTTTATGGGGACCGCCCGGATGCGGAAAAACAACTTTTGCACGACTTTTGTCAAAAGAACTTGACTGCAGGTTCGAAGAACTGAGTGCGGTCAATTCGGGTATTAAAGAATTAAGGCAGGTAGTTGCGGATGCAGAAGCAGAACTTAGAACAACCGCAAGAAAAACTCTTGTTTTTATAGATGAAATTCACAGATACAGCAAGCCCCAGCAGGATGCTATTCTTCCTTATGTCGAAAAAGGCGTGATTTTTGTAATCGGTGCGACTACCGAAAACCCGTCTTTTCAAATAATTCCCGCACTTTTGTCGAGAACTCAGGTAATATCATTCAAGCCGCTTTCAGATGAAAATATGCTCGAAATCATCCGCAAAGGCTACAAATATTTAATCAATACTTACGGAAAGATAAATATAGAGCCGCAGATAGGGGAATTTATTCTAAGACAGGCTTCAGGTGACGCAAGATGGGCATTAAATCTTGTTGAATCTTCTTATTTTGCAAGCCCTAAAGAGGAAGGAACAAGAAACCTTACAATAGATTTAATTCAAAAACTTGCTCAGACAAAAGCAGTAAAGTACGGGGTTCAGGAACATTACGACCTTGCTTCTGCTTTTCAAAAAAGTTTAAGAGGCTCTGATGCAGATGCTGCGATTTATTGGCTTGCGAAAATGATTGCAGCAGGGGAAGACCCGAGATTTATAGCCAGAAGGTTGGTAGTTACAGCAAGCGAAGATGTCGGAAATGCCGACCCGCAGGCTTTAAATATTGCTCTTAATGCTTACAAAGCTGTTGAACTTCTGGGTTTGCCCGAAGGAAGAATTGCGCTTGCGCAGGCAGTGATTTATGTTGCGCGCGCTCCTAAATCCAATGAAACGATTATGGCGATAGATGCGGCGCTTAATGATATTCAGAACGGCAAAGATTTTTCTCCACCGCTGCATTTAAAGGATTCTCATTACAAAGATGCCTCAAAATACGGTTTTGGAAATGATTATATTTATTCCCACAGCAATCCCGAGATAAAGCAGAATTTTCTGCCTGACGAGCTTTTAGGCCAGAAATATTGCAAGGATTAAACTTATTTATTCGGATAGAGATTCGAGTATTTTAGGATCAACCTTGTATTTTTTTAAAACATCTTCTATGGTTAAGTCGATATGACCTTTGTTTAGGCTTCTGTTCTTGCCGCTTATCCAACCTGTATCGGGGAATTTTATTCTGTCTTCAGGTGAGACATGTATATATTCAAAAGCATCGAGTGCATGTTTCTTTTTAATCTTACATTCTTCTATATTTACGTTCCAGATATCTTTTAGACCATCATAAAAAATTTCTTTGCTCGGATAATTTCGTCCTGTTTTTTCTGTTGTTCCCCAAAAAATAGTAGGATCAATTTTGTGTTTGTTAAAAAAATATTTTAAAACAACTAAAAGCTCTTTACTTTCTACATCTTTGTTCATACCTCCAAAAATTAAGCCATTTGGTTTTATTTGCAATTTTTTAAGTTCAGATACGGTTTGGCTGAATTTTTTTCCAAGTTCTATTAACTTTTGCGGGGAAATATGGCAAAACTTAAATAAAAAATTTTCACCAAATAAGTGAAATAATAAATTTTGATCTGTATTTCCACCAGTAATCCCTCCCGCATTGCACATAAGCACATCATGAGTAGCAAGCTTTAGCCCGGAATCTATTGCTTTTGTCTCAGTAACTATTTTTACGTCTTTATTTTTAAACACATCAAAGCGCGTAAATTTTATGTTTGCAGAAAAATTCGGTTTATTTCGCAGGTATAAATAATTGTTTATCATGTTTTACCTGTTAGATGTTCAATTACATAGTTAAAACATGTGAATAAAAAAAATTGCCTGAATTTTCAAAAACAGGCAATTTTTTATTTTATTTTGTTAAATTATTAGCCGACAGGGGATAATTGTTCTGCTTTAATCGCTTCTGTAAGAGCAGGAACGATTTCAAATACATCACCAACGATTCCGTAAGTGGCAACTCCAAAAATAGGAGCTTCAGGATCTTTGTTGATTGCGATGATTATATCACTGCCTGATATACCTGCCAAATGCTGAATAGCACCTGAAATTGCACAAGCGATATAAACTTTCGGGCAAACAGTTTTACCGGTTTGTCCGACCTGGTCACTGTGAGGTTTCCAACCTGCGTCAACGCAAGCACGGCTTGCACCGACTGCACCGCCTAGAGCGTGTGCAAGATCATCAAGAACCTTAAAGCCTTCAGCGGTTTTCATACCACGTCCGCCTGAAACAATAATATCAGCTTCTTCAATTTTTTGATTGCCAATTCCGCAAGCGCCAAGGCATTCGAGTAATTTTACTTTAATTCTTGAAGCATCGAGGTTTACGTTGATTTGTTCAACCTGAGCAGAATGACCATGATTCATTTCAGGTTTTGCTAATACTTTTGGTCTTACTGTAGCCATTTGAGGTCTTGCTGTTTTACACAGAATTGTAGCCATAAGGTTTCCGCCAAAAGTAGGTCTTGTGGCTGCAAGCAACCCTTGTTCGTTAATGCTTAATGATGTACAGTCCGCAGTTAAACCTGTATTTAGTCTGGAAGCTACTCTCGGGGCAAAATCTCTACCGGTTGTTGTAGCACCAACAAGAATGATAGAAGGTTTTTTCTGTTCAATAGCCTGACAGACAGCATCAGTATAAAGTTCTGTTGAATATTGAGCAAGATTTTCATTCTGTACAAGGTAAATTTTATCACTTCCTGCTTCAGAAATTGTTTTTATTTGTTCTTCTACATTTTCGTTTCCGGCAAGTAATATAGTTCCGACTTCTTCACCGTTTAATTGACCGGAAAGTTCTTTAGCAGCATTAATAAGCTCTAAAGTAACTCCTGCAATCTGATTGTCGGCTCTCTTTTCTGCTATTATCCAAATACCTTTGTATTCACTCATTAAATTATTCTCCATTTGTTATATTTATTGATTAAACAAGTACTTTGTCGCTTTTGAGCTTTTCAAGAAGCACTTTTGCCGCTTCTTTCGGATCAGCAGCATTAATTATTTCACCGGCTATTTTTTGCTCAGGTCTGAAAGCTCTTGATACAAAAGTAGGTGAACCTTTTATTCCGACATTAGCAGGATCAAGCCCTAAATCTTCCATTCCGTATTCAGCTATAGGAGTTCTGTTAGCTTTCATTGTGCCTTTAATAGAAGGCATTCTCGGTTCATAATCGCATTTTAACATACAGGCTAAACCGGGAAGTTCCATTTCTACTCTTTGAATACCGTCTTCAATTTCACGTTTAACTATAACAGTGGTTCCGCCGGTAAATTCAATTTCTTTAGCGTAAGTAACCTGAGGGATACCTAATTGCTCGGCAATTCCGGGGCCTGTTTGCGCGGTATCTCCATCAATAGCGTACTGTCCGCATATAATTAAATCAAAATCGCCAACTTTTTCTTTTATAGCTTTTGCAAGTGTGTGGCTTGTAGCCCATGTGTCTGCACCGGCAAATTTCTTATCAGAAATAAGAACTGCTTCATCAGCGCCCATTGCAACTGCTCTTTTTAAAACATCTTTTGCTTGTGGTGGTCCCATTGTTACTGCTGTTATTACAGCATCAGGATTTGCTTCTTTTATTCTGATTGCTGTTTCGAGGGCATATTCGTCAAAAGGATTCATAATACTTTCAACACCTTCTCTTATCATGGTGTTGTTTTCTGTCCATCTAATGTCAGCAGTATCAGGCACTTGCTTTACACACACTACAATTTTCATAGATAAAAATTACCTCTTTTTTAAATTTACTTAATTACTCAATTTCTCTGACAATAATATTTTACTATATTTGATTTTAGAAAAAAATGAACGTTTATTAACCAGAGTTGACAAACCTATATAAAATAGAACTAGGGAAACTATACAATAAAAAAAAATTAATGACAATAATTACAATGCGTTAAAATTGACAACTTTCCGCGTTATATGGTTACATTAAATGATTGGATTTACAGAAAACAAAAGGAACTTTTCAGATGGAACATAGTTCTCTGATTTTTGGAATGAATAAGGCGATTATTGCAGGATTAATTTTATTTTTTACATATATTTTTATTGCGGCAGAAAAAATCCCAAAAGTTACAACAGTTATGCTAGGGGCTTCTTTAACTCTGGTTTTGGGAATTTTACCTGCTGATAAAGCTTTTGCTTATATTGATTTTGGTGTGATAACGCTGCTTGTAAGTATGATGATGATTGTTCATATTACAAGCAAGAGCGGCGTGTTTACATGGTTTGCCGTTAAACTTTTAAAATTTACAAAAGGAAATCCCGTATATGTTTTGATTTCGCTTTCTGTTTTAACAGCTTTCCTTTCAACTTTTTTAAATAACGTAACAACTGTAATCCTTCTAATTCCAATAACTTTTGTTATAGCAAAAGAGTTAAACGCTGATCCAATCCCTTTTTTGATTACAGAAATCATTGCGTCTAATATTGGAGGAACAGCTACTTTGATAGGCGATCCTCCGAATATAATCATAGGAAGTGCGGCCGCTTTAACATTTAATGATTTTCTTAAGGAATTAACCCCTGTTGTTATTTTGATTTTTATAGTAAGTACGGCTGTTTTAGTGTATTTATTCAGGAAAGACCTTATAAATAAGCCTGAATTGGCGAATTATATTGCAAATTTAGATGATAAAAACTTGATTAAAGATAAACAATTAATGATAAAATCATTGTTTGTTTTATTGTTGACCATAATCGGCTTTATTTTTTGCGGAAATTTTCATCTGGAAGCTTATATGATTTCTTTACTGGGTGCAAGTGTTCTTTTATTGTTTGATTCCCCGAAAAAAATTATTCACGAAGTTGAATGGCTTACAATATTTTTCTTTATCGGTCTTTTTATAATTATCGGAGGAGTAGAATCAACAGGCGGAATTCATTTTCTTTCCCAAAAATTATTAAAATTGACACAGGGCGATTTGAAACTCACAGCAATGATAATCCTCTGGGGCTCAGGATTTCTATCAGCCATAATAGATAATATTCCTTATACTATAACAATGGTGCCGCTTGTTCAGGAACTTCATAACGTTATGAATATTTATCCTTTATGGTGGGCATTGTCTTTGGGGGCTTGCCTCGGAGGAAATGCTACTATAATTGGCGCAGCTGCAAATGTTGTTGTTTCAGAAGCTTCTTATGAAGAAGGTCACCCTATTTCTTTTTTCAGGTTTATGAAATACGGCTTGCTGATAACAATAATTTCGCTTGCAATAAGCTCTATATATATTTATTTCCGATTTTTGGCATAAATCTATTTATCCTGTACAAAAAAGCGTAAATCTGACAAAAATAATTCTTAATTGTTTTCTTTATACTTTTTGTTAATAACGCTGTATTCATTGTAATAAAGCGTCGGATTCAGGGCTGCTTCTTTAAATATCTTTTCTACCCTTAGAAAAGATTCTGTAATCTGAGGATCAAACTGGGAGCCCGCACAATTTTTTATCTCTTCGACAGCAACTTCATGAGGAAGTCCTTTTCTATAAGACCTGTTAGAAGTCATTGCATCATAAGTATCAGCTATGGCAAGTATTCTTGAGGGTAAAGGAATGTCTTTGTTGCTAATCCCTTTTGGATATCCGTTGCCGTCCCATCTTTCATGGTGACAGCTTGCCCATAAAGCAACATTTGTCAGTCCGGGAATACTGCTTAAAATTTTCTTTGCTTTTGCCGCATGGTCCTGAATTATTTGATATTCTTCATTTGTTAATTTACCTGTTTTGCAAAGAATATACTCAGGAACGGCTATCTTTCCAATATCATGCAAAAGTCCTGTCGTTTCTATTTCTTCAATAAAATCTTCTTCTAAATCCATATCTTTGGATAAAATCAGCGAAAACAACGTTACTCTGTGGGAATGTCCATGAGTGTATGTGTCTTTTGCGTCAAGAGCGCTGGAGATTGATTTTACTGTGGTAAAAAATAATTCTTTTAAGTCCCGCAAAAGCGTATTTTTGCTTAAAGTTAGTTCGTAAGCTTCTATTCCGTGATCTATAATAATTTCAAGTTCATCGGGTTCAAATGGTTTTGTAATGTACTGAAACAACTGGCATCTGTTGACACCTTCAATCATTGCTTCAATATCACTGTATCCTGTTAAAAGTATCTTAATTATATAAGGATATTTCTCGGAAACTTTTGCAAGAAACTCTGTACCGTTCATTTTTGGCATACGTTGGTCACTGAGAATCAAAGAAATGTGAGACCCTTCTGTTTCAATAACTTCTAATGCTTCGTTTCCGTCCATAGCAGTTAAAATATTAAATTTGCGCCTTAAAGACCTTTTTAACAGCTGCAAATTGTTTATTTCATCATCAACAATTAAAATTGTATGTTTATATTTTGCTTTTTCCATTTCGGAAAGCATATTTTGAAAATTTTCTAAACTGTTTTCACCAAGTTGTTGTTCAGTTAAAGACATATTTTATGACTTCCTCTAGACACTCTTAATTAACATATCGGCACTTTTAAAATTAATCTTTAAAAAATTTTAATAAAACATTTGAAAAAATAATTAAAAATGCAAAAAAACGATATATAAACCATTTTCGAGAAATTTCTATTTGTTAATTTTGTAAACTTTTTATCAGGTCAACTAAATTATTATTTTTATAACAATTAGAATGATGAAAATTCTTTTTTAAAACTTATAATTATCGGCAATGACACTTTTAAATTTTGTTATGCGTTTAACATTTACCGCTTATAAAGCGGTAAATGCAGATTACGGAAAAAAATTTCAACAGTATAAAAATAAGGAGAAAATATAATGGTATTACAGGAAGAAAAACTTCACAGCACAGTAGATAAATATGAAGCAAAAGATTTCAGCTATTTTTTTGAAACACTTGACGGATTTAGCGAAAAGCAATTAAAACTTCACTATGGACTTTATGAAGGTTACATAAAAAAAGTTAATGAAGTTAATGAAAAACTTAAATCGGCAGACAGAAGCTCTGCAAATCATAATTATTCAGAATACAGAAACCTTCTGGTCGATCTTTCTCATAATCTCAACGGTGTTATTCTTCATGAATTATATTTTTCAAATTTGACAGATAAACATACAGAGGCCTCAGAAATATTTAAAAAAATTGCTGAAAGAGATTTTGAAAGCTTTGAACTTTATCTTGAAGACTTAAAGGCAGCAGGCATGGCTTCTAGAGCAGGCTGGGCGATAACAGGCTATAATTACAGAGACGGAAAAATTTACAATTTCGCTATAGACCAGCATAATTTACATGTGCCTGTCTTTGTAAGACCTCTTTTGGTGCTGGATACCTGGGAACATGCATTCGGGACTGATTACGGGACGGATAAAAAATCATATATTGATGCTTTTATGAAAATTATTAACTGGCACGTAGTTTCTTTGCGTTTTGAATCAGTACTCAAAGACGAATCCTGCGACGAAAAATCAGATTAATCAATATCTCAAGAAGATTGAGATTTATTTTCTTTTTCAAAGTCTTCAAGTTCTTTTTTTGAGAGGATAATAGGGTTTTCTTTTATTTTAGGCAGCCAGAAATTACTTATTTCTTCTTCAGGAAGGTGCATTCCTATGTAATTTAAATTTGCTTCTGAAGGATGTTTCTTCTCTGATCTTACTTTAGCTAATTCTTGCTCTATATCATTGTCTGTACGTTCAAATAGATTTGGTCTAAAATGGCATTTTTCATAATAAAAACCCGTCGGACATCCGTAATCTGAAGGTAATTCCCTCAAATCACTTTTGCCCAGTTTATCTGAACAAAGTTTAACTTTGCCTTTATGACCGTTTTTTATACTTTGTTCTATCGCTACTTGAATTAAATTTTGTCCGATACCTTTATATGATTTATCGTTAATAGTTTCCAGATAAGTTATATAAATATAGTCTGTTTTTTTTAAATTATTAAAATCTTTTCCATAATTAAGATCAAAATTAAAATCTTTATTAACTTTAGTATCATCCATCCTCATATGTCCCAATAGTTTTTTATCTTGAGTATAGAATCTGTATTGAATTTTTTGTCTGCCACGTTCGTTTGTTATATTTAAAGCGACCGTCAGTTCCAAATCTTTTCTGGAATTATCGGGGTTAATTTTTGTAATTTTAACTTTGCCGACTTCTTTGCCTTTTATTTCCTGTTTTGTCGATGAAAAATAAACATCACAAGAATTATGCTGTCTAAAATTATTTTGATGCTCAGGTCTATTTGTTGTTGATTTTAAGTTCGTAACCAGTGGTTTGTAACTTGTGATAAACATTTAAAAAATTACCATTTTATAAACTAAATTTATAAAACCGGAACATAAAAAATATTGCTTAAAAAAGAGGAAACTAAATTTTTTAGTTTCCTCTTTTATTAAATATATAAAATATTTTTATGTAATCGCTATTTGGGCAATGGATTTGATAGCATCCCAGTCAAATCTCCAGAGACCTGATGCGTCAAGTGCGTAATTTCCAACGCATGCCATTTTGCATTCTTTGCATTTATTAGCAATATCAATAAATTCTTCTGATTTAATAATGTCGCCCAGATCCTTTTTTCTGACATTCAAAGCAGGAACAGGCTGTCTGTCAGTACATCTGAGAACATCTCCGTTAGAATAAATAACCATTGCAATTTGCGGCCAGTGGCATTCATAATAATTTTTCTTCTCAATAAGATAATCGAGGAAATAATCCGAGTTTCTTATCGGATATCCGGCATGCTTAAGAGATTTAATATGTCTGGCAAGTTCTGCCAGCTGTTCTTCATCTCTTTCAAGTTTCTTAAGCTTATCTATACCGCTCCACTCTGTAAAATCCTGATAGCTTTTGTTGATGGTTAAGTACAAAAGAATATCCATATCTTTACAAAGCTTTGCTATATCAGTAATTGACTGCTCGTCATTAACGGTAGAAACAGTTGCACAAACATAAATACGCATTTTAGGATAATTTTTCTTAAAGAAATTTATGCCGTTAATGGCTCTGTCGAAAAGTCCCCATCTGTTTCCTCTGATTACATCGTGTTTTTCACCGATTGCGTCAATAGAAACAAACATTAAATCTACATAATTGCCAAATTCATGGTTTTCTGTCAAATACCATCCGTTTGTAGCCATTTTTGTATACATGCCGTTATCATAAGAAGCTTTGGCGATCTCTGTGAAATCCTGTCTTAATAAAGGCTCTCCACCCCAGAGAATGCTGTTCATAAAGCCTTCTTTTTTAGCCTGTCCGTACAATTTTTGGATTTCCGGCAGGGTTAGTTCTTCTTCCTGTATATGATATTTCCAGAAACAAAAATCACAGTCGCAATTACATTTATTTGTAACCATATGTGAAAACGTAAACGGTCTGGGCGTTTTTGCTAAAAATCTGCTGTGAAGGACTGACTTAAGCCCTCCGTATAAATGCCCGAAGTAACGAAGTCTGTCTGTGGACATTTGGTTTCTGGGTTTATTGCATACAGCTTCTATATTATTAACCGTATTTTCGTTTTCTTCTGCTAAATGATCCCGTTTTATTTCTGCAGGACATCCCATAAAAATTCCTCACTTATAATCCAAAAATTAAATTCAGCACTATGTCATAAAGTATATTATTATTTCATTGAAAAAATTATACATTAACAAAGCTTTTATCAGAGCATATAGTAATACAAATATAAATTTAAAGCAAAAAAAAGAACGGATATTAATTAACTCCGCTCTTTTTATTAAAATTTTTTACAATTTACCTTATTTCATTGATCTGTAGCAGTCGCTGCAATAAACAGGTTTGTCTTGTGCAGGCTGAAAAGGCACTGTGGTGTTTACTCCGCAGTGATCACATATTGCTTCAAATCTTGGTTTAGGGTTGCTTGAATATCCGCCGCTTTTGCTTTGTCTGTTTTGAGCTCTGCATGAAGCGCATCTTTTAGGTTGTGTAAAACCTTTTTGTTGATAAAATTCCTGTTCTTCTACGGAGAAAAGAAATTCTTGTCTGCAATCGTTGCATTGTAAATAGATTTCTTGAAAATTTTGTTCTGTTATCATTTTTGATTCCTTACTGATTGATTAGATTTTAATTATCACATAAAAATTAATAATTAAAAAATTAAGCTAAAATTGACGAGTTTTTGTTAAGCAATTGCAGCCAGAGTACCATATAGTCCGTCGCCAAATCCTGATTTATAACCAGTACGTCTTTAGGCACCTCTATATTCTCCGGAGCAAAGTTCCAAATCGCTTTTACGCCTGCATTTACCGCAATATCAGCTATGTTTTGGGCTTCTTGTCCGGGGACGGCAATTATGATTAGTTTTATCTGCATTCTTTTTGCTAAATCAGGAAACTTTGACACATGAAAAATTTCTTTATCACCGACTCGCAGACCTATTTTATGAGGGTCGGTGTCAAACAATGCTGTTATATTCAGGCCATATTTCTCAAATCCGTTATATTTTGCAATGGCAAGCCCCAGATTTCCTGTTCCGATTAAAAAAGAATCTTTCATGTTATTCAAATCCAGAAACTCTTCAAGCTCTTTTTTAAGCTCATACGTATTAAAGCCGACTTTGGGTTTTCCGGCATAATTTAACAGCGCAATGTCTTTTCGGACTTGAGTTTCGTCAATGTCCAGCTTTTTAGCTATTTCCAGACTTTTTACATATTCTCTTCCTTCTTTGTAATATTCACAAACTATACTGTAATATTTTGGAAGTCTTTTTAAAGAAGGAAGTGAGATTTTTTTATTCATTAAGTTGTTAAACCCGTTTCTTTGTATTTAGAAAGAATATATTTTTCGAAGATATATTCCGTATTATTAGAAGCCGTATCTGCAACTATATTGTCATCTATTATAACAGAAGGACCTTTACTGCAATTTTCAACACAGAAAGTTGCTTTTATGTTTACTTTGTTTTGAAGATTATGTTCTTTTATCAATTTTGTCAAGCCTTCTATGTGGTTGTAAGAGCCTTTTGCGTAACAACAGGTTCCCACACAAACGGATATATCGGTTACTTCTTCAGAATCTTGTGCGGAAATAATTGAGATAGATTCGCCTAAAATTCTTTTTCTGTTTTTATAATGGGTATGCAAAAGTTCATGAGCAAGTTTGCTGTTGGGTTTTTCCAGCCATTTGCTGTAAAGCTCTTTAATGTGAGGGTTTTCATGAGATTTATGCAGAGGAAGCATAACGTCTGCAGAATATAGCCCCTTCATTCTTTTTACTTTAACTGACGGGTCTTTATAATCAAGAGGTTGACCTGCTCCTGCAATACATCCACCGGGACAAGCCATAACTTCTATCATGTGATAAGTAACTTCGCCTTTTAATATTCTTTCGACCAGCTCTTCAGCTTGTTTCAAAGTATTTACTATGGCTATTTTGACTTCCAGACCTTCTATATCAAGACTTAATTCTTTTAAAGAGTTTAGTCCTCTGGCTTCTTTTATATTTATTTTATCCAGTCTTTTACCTGTAATAAGTTCATAAGCTGTTCTTACTGCCGCTTCCGTAACACCGCCGGAGGCTCCAAAAATTACTCCTGCTCCTGTGAAAATTCCAAAAGGCGAATCAAGGTGTTCCGGCTGTAAATTATTAAAATCTATACCGGCTTCTCTTATCATTCTTATTAATTCTTGAGTTGTAAGCACCAGATCAACGTCTTTTAAAGAATTTTCAGCAAATTCACTTCTGTTTGCCTCGGCTTTTTTAGCTGTACAAGGCATTATAGAAACAACAGCAATATTTTCTTCATCAACATCAAATTCTTCTTTAAGAATTTTTTTAGCTACAGAACCAAACATTTGTTGAGGTGATTTGCAGGTAGAAAGATTTTTTAATAATTGAGGATATCTTTGCTCTGCAAATCTTACCCATGCCGGACAACAGCTTGTAAATAGAGGAAGGTTTTCCCCTTTTTGAATTCTGCCGATTAATTCTGTTGCTTCTTCCATTATTGTGAGATCCGCAGTAAATGAAGTATCAAAAACAGAGTCAAATCCTATTTTCTTAAGCGCGGATACAATTAAACCTATTGAGTTTTCTCCTGAAGGAAACCCGAAAGCTTCGCCTAATGCAACTCTTACCGCAGGAGCTATTTGGGCTACAACTTTAATTTTCGGATTTAAAATTAATTTCCATGTTTTGTCTATATCTGATTTTATTGTTAAAGCACCTGTCGGGCAGACTAAAGTACACTGTCCGCAATATACGCAGTCAACTTCATCAAGGTTCTTTTTATAAGCAGGGGTAACAATGGTTTTTGAGCCTCTGTTAACAAATTCCAGCACACCCTGACCTTGAATTTCTTTGCAAGCTCTTGTGCATGCTCCGCAAAGAATGCATTTGTTAGGGTTTCTGACGATAGAAGGATTAGAATCATCAATAGGTAGATGATTTTTATGGCTTTCGAATCTTACTTCCCTTACGCCGAGTTTTTTTGCAAGGTCCTGTAAGTCGCAATTATTGCTTTTGCTGCAAGTTGTGCAATCCCTGTCATGGCTTGCAAGAAGAAGTTCAACGCTCATTTTTCTTATATTTCTTGTTCGCTCTGTATTTACTCTTACTTTCATTCCTGCTTCAGGCTTTGTTGTGCAGCTTGTTTGAATTCCTCTGCCTTCTATTTCCACAACGCACATGCGGCATGCCCCGTAAGTGCTTAAATCAGGTCTGTAGCAAAAAGTCGGAACCTCAATGCCTGCTTTTCTTATAACTTCGAGAAGATTTTTTTCATCGCTGAATTCAACTTCCTGTCCGTCAACTAAAAGTATATTTTCTTTTATTTTATCAGTCATTATTAATTTACCTCCTTGATGGCATTGAATGGGCAAGCAGTTAAGCATGCACCGCATTTAATGCATTTCTTTTGAACAATACTGTACGGTTCTTTGATTTTTCCTTCTATTGCGCCTACAGGGCACTGTCTTGCGCATTTTGAGCAGCCTTTGCAAAGTTCTTTTTCTATTTCTATTCTGGTAAAGGCTGAACAACACTTTGCAGGACATTTTTTATCGACAATATGTGCATAGTATTCGTCTCTGAAATATTTAAGCGTGGACAAAACAGGATTTGGAGCGGTTTTTCCTAATCCGCAGAGAGATCCGTCTTTTACTACCATTGCTAATTCTTCCAGCAATTCAAGATCTTTAAGTTCAGCCTGTCCTGCTACGATTTTTTCGAGGATTATAAGCATATTTTTAGTGCCTTCACGGCAGGGGACGCATTTTCCGCAGGATTCGTTCTGTGTAAATTTCATAAAGAATCTTGCAATTTCAACAATACAAGTATCTTCATTCAAAGCAACCAGTCCTCCTGAGCCGACCATTGCTCCGACAGAGGTTAAAGATTCATAATCAAGCGGCAAGTCAAGATGTTCTTCAGTTAAACATCCTCCTGAAGGTCCGCCGATCTGAACGGCTTTGAATTTTTTGTTATTTCTGATGCCGCCGCCGATATTAAATATAATTTCTCTCAGTGTAGTACCCATAGGAACTTCTATAAGTCCTGTGTTGTTTACTTCCCCTGTAAGAGCGAAAGTTTTTGTACCCGGACTTCTTTCTGTACCGAGATTTTTAAACCAGTCAGAGCCTTTTAATAAAATTAGCGGAACATTCGCAAAAGTTTCTACGTTATTGATTAAAGTAGGTTTTCCGAATAAACCTTTATTGGCAGGGAATGGAGGCTTAGGACGAGGCATTCCTCTTTCGCCTTCTATGGAGGCAATAAGTGCTGTTTCTTCTCCGCAAACAAAAGCACCCGCTCCTTCTTTAATATGAACTATAAAAGAAAAATCACTGCCTAATATGTTTTTACCTAAATAATTTCTTTCTTCAGCCTCTTTTATTGCAATTTTTAGCCTTTGTACAGCAAGCGGATACTCGGCTCTTACATAAATATAACCTTCGTCCGAACCTACAGAATAAGCTGCAACAGCCATTCCTTCAAGAAGTTTGTGTGGGTCGCCTTCCATGATGCTTCTGTCCATAAAAGCACCCGGATCTCCTTCGTCACCATTACAAATTACGTATTTTTTGTCGCTTTCATTGCCTCTTACAAATTCCCATTTCTTTCCTGTGGGAAAACCGCCCCCGCCGCGTCCTCTAAGTCCGCTTTTTATCATTTCCTGACAAACTTCTTCAGGCTTTAATGAGCTTAATATATGATTTAGAGCTTCATAACCTCTTTGAAAGATGTATTCATCTATTTTTTCAGGGTTTATTTTGCCTGTATTCGACAAAGAAGTCCTCATTTGTTTTGCATAAAAATTAATATCATCATTTTTAGCTATTTTTTTATTTGTTGAAGGATCTTCATAAAGCAATCTTTCGATAATTTCAGAATTTTTCAGAGTTTTTTCAAAAATTTCTGTTACATCTTCGAGTTTTACTTTTACATAAGTAACGTGCAAATCAGGAATTACTACAAGAACGCCCTGCTCGCAAAAGCCGTGGCAGCCTGTTTTTATCGGACTGATTTTCTTATTTTCTTCTTTTAAACTTACATCTGCGCCCAATTCTTCAAGCTTTTTGTATATTTCCATAGAACCGTTTGCCACGCAGCCTGTGCCTGCGCATACAAGAATTCTTAAGCCCGTGCTTTTTACATAAGCGCAAGCTTTTTCATATTCTTTTTTTATATCAATTTTTGTAATTTCTGCCATTTCTAATTATCTCCTTCTTCAGGTCTTGCTTGTATTTCGTCTATTATTATTGTTATTGCATCCGGTGTCATTTGGGGATAAACTTTTTCATTTATAACAACTACAGGAGCCAGTCCGCATGCTCCTAAGCAGCTGACTGTTTCCACGCTGAATTTCATATCCTTTGTTGTAAATTTATTTCCGCTTAAGTTTAATTTTTTCACTATTGCGTCGTAAACAGGCATACTTTTTCTTACATGGCAGGCTGTTCCGTCGCATATTTTTATTTCATATTTTCCTTTTGGTTCAAGGCTGAATTGACTGTAAAAAGTTGCAACTCCGTAAACGCTCGCAGGAGAAATTTTCATTATTGTTGCAATATAAGTCATTATTTCTTCCGGCAAGTAACGGTAAAATTCCTGAATTTTTTGTAAAATAGCTATCAAATTTGATTTTTTATAATCATATTCTTTTACTATTTCATTTACTTTTTGAAATTTTCTTTGTTTTTCAAATAAAGTTTCTGCCTGTGTGTCTTTGATTTTAGTCATTTTTGTCACCTTTATTGTTAAAAATATTCTATTTCAACTTCTTTACATAGTTTTGTGAGCTTTTCTGCTATATCCAGAACGAGTTTTATCTTTAATTTGCTTTCAAGAGGAAAGTCATAACCAGTATATATCGAATTTACTGCTGTACCAACAAGAAATTTAATTGAATCAGCCTTGTAAAAGGCATTTACAAGTTCTTGTGAAGGATTTTTGGGTTCTTTATAGGTTAATAAAGCCGGATTATCGCTCTTTATGATATCCTGTTCCAAAATTTCTTTTGTTTTTGCAAGGGTAATTACGCCTTCCGTAACGAGGTTTATTCCTTTAATTGTGGCTTTAGGGGGAATATTCTCTTCGTTTTTTTCTATATCAACTTTTATTTCATGGTTCATGCATTTTGCAAAAATATTGGCAGTTGTGCCTCCGCAGATTATTTTTTTCCCGTCAAATTTTAAAACTGTATTAACCAATTCATTATCTTTTGCTTTATCTACAGGAGGACCGATTGCGACTACAAGGCTATTTTTTTTCCTTGTTTTAATAATAAGAACAGTTGCATCATCGCCTATTTCTCCGTTATATAGATTTTGCGCAGTTTCAATCAACTTGTCTGCAAGGATACGGGAATCGGTTTCCTCGTTGAGGTTTCTCGTAACAAAGTCGGCAATGTGTTCTTTTTTCCATCCCAGAGGCAAAAGTGTTCCCAGTCCTGCATGCATTATGCCGTCGCTTAAAATTACAAGAAAATCTCCGTCAAAAAGTTTAAATCTGCTTATTTTAATTTTTTTATCTGATATTTTTAAATTTTCGTAGCTGTAATCTACAAATTCATTGTTATGAAAAAGCAAAGTATCGGGAGTATCAAATTCAACAAGCTTGGCTTCGAAGTCGTCAAATATTTGCAATATTGAAAAAGTTGAATATGCAATGTTTCTTACCTTGCATACAGGTAAGGTGCTGATAATTGTTTCTACGACTTCTTCAATAGGCATTCCGTGCATTAGCATAGTGGCAGCTATTTTTTTAGTAAGTGTAGAGAGAATGCTTGCCTTTACACCGCTTCCCAACCCGTCAGATAAAACAAAAATCTTGCTTGAAGGGCTTTTTGTAATCTCTATATTGTCTCCACAAAGCTCTTCGCCTTTTTTATTAAGTTGTCTTACGGCATATTCTATAAACATTTAATCCTCTGACAGCGTCTTTATTAGCTGACCCAGTAAAACTTTGGTTTCTGCGGTGGATTCTCCGAGCAGACCTGCGATTTCCTGAGCTACCAGCATTTGTTTATTTATAACTGCCTGAGCTCTGGTTAATGTTTCGTGTTTTGTTTTGTTTAGAGCCTTTTTTTGAGCCTCTATATCACTAATATCTATGAATACAGCTGCAATAAGTTTTTTATCAGGTACAGAGTAAATAATCTGGTTTAAATTTTTATTATTTACTGTTATTGTTGACTTATGAACTGTTTCTTCTTCGAAACTTACTAATTTGAAAGGAGTTTCATCCATAATTTCGGAAATATGCGAATTAATAAGTTCTTCTGCTGTTTTATCAACTATTTTTTCGAAAGCGGGATTGATTTCAGTAATTTTAAAATTTTTATCGAGTAAAATAATTCCGTTTGGCGTATTTTTTATGACTATTGATGTAAATTTTTCTGCCTGATTTCTCATATACGGAATGCACATTTCTGCTTCTGCCATTCCGTTTATTACTGCAATGGCTTTGTCCCTGCATGTGTTGTATCCGCAAGCACCGCAATTATGTTCATCTTCGGGGGTTATTTTTCCGGTAAGTGCAAGTATAGCTTTTATATCTTTTTCTTTATAATTTTCGGATTTTATGGCTTTATTCCGGTATTCTCTATAAAGCTCATTGTCTGAAAGCAAGTTTTCATCAGCTTTTTCAGGCAAATTTTTCATGTTTTCTATAAGATTGATTTTTAATTCCATGAAATTCTTATCTGTGCAGCTTTTTGGTCTGCAAGGTCCTGATACGCAGCCGCCTTTGCATGACAAAATATCAATAAAACCTGATTTTATTTTATTTTCTCTAATTAAATCTAATGTTTCTTTAATTTCGCTGATGCCGCTTATTGAAATAATTTCTTTGTCGAAAGAGTTTTCAGAAAGCCCGACTCTTTTTATTAATCCTCCTAAAAGCGGGAATAAAGAAGAATTTTGTGAAAAATATTCTTTAAAATCAGCCGGTTCAAGTTTATCTAATTCTATGTTTTCTGTTTTTATCCATTCTTCCATTTCATCAAAAGTTAAGCAGACATTTATATCGGAATCGCTTAATTCCTGCTTTTTTGCAATACAGGGAGAAATAAAAACAATTCCGCAACTATTATTCTTATGCTCGTTTTTTATAATTTTAGAATGCGCTATTGCAGGACTTACTACGGGTGCAAGATACTTTAGCAAATCAGGATAATATTTTTCCATAAGATTTACTGTTGCAGGACAAGAACTTGAAATTACAATTTTTTGCTCTTTAACATAATATTTAAGATGCTGATCAGAAACGCTTTTCACTGCTCTGGAGGTTTGTTCTATACCGGAAAATCCGAGCAAGAAAAGAGCCTTTAATATTTTACCCGGATATGGTTGTTTGTAATAAGCAAAAAATGAAGGAGCAATACTGACAACGCTGAACTCATTGTTTTTTATGACTTCTTTTGCTTTATCAATGTCATTTCTTACGACTTTGGCATTTTGTGGACAAATCCCGTAGCATAATCCGCAAAGAATACATCTGTCTACGTCTACAGCCGCATGTCCGTTTTTGACTTTAATAGCATTGACAGGACAGTGTCTTACACATTTGTAGCAGTCTTTACAGTTTACTTCATTGATAGAAAGAATATTCATTTTAGTTCCTTCATTATATTTTTTATATCATCGCAGTTTTTTATTAGCCTGATCTTTCCGTCTATTTTTATAGAAACACCTTGAGAGCAGCTTCCGAGGCAAAAAGCTCCTACAACTTCAACATCAGGGTAATCAGATTTTATAAAATCAATGATTTCCTGAGCGCCTTTTGAGTAACAACAAGATCCTACACAGACTGTTAATTGCATTTTTGTCCTTTACGTGATATTTTTCACTAAATAATTAAAATTTTTTTAAAACAATTTTTTTACTTTATCAAGGATTCACTTAGAAACAGGTTTTTTATCATAATAATTTTATTTATATAATTGTTATCATGTTCCCTGCAATTAAATCAGAAATTCATTGCAACAACTACAATAAAAATCATTTTTTATTCGTGAAGTATTTCACTAATAATTTTAACCTAAGATAAAATAAAATCAATCCTATTTTTAATTTTTTTTATATCTGTTTATAGCCTAAATAATTCGAATTACTAAATCGCCAAAATCGTCATTGAGAGCAAAGCGAAGCAATTTATAAAAAATAAAATGGATTGCCTCGTCGAGTACTTTGGCTGCCCCCTCCTTTTTTGATAATTAATCAAAAAAGCGGGTATCCTTCGCAATGATGCGTAAAATTTATTTAGCAATTTGAGTTATTAGTATAAATTATCCAGATATTCGGACATTTTGTTAATTAACAAAGCTTTATCATCTTTATATTGATCTATAAGCTTTATAATTGCACTTCCGATTATTGCGGCATCAGCATTTAGCTTTTGCAGTTCTTTGAGATGCTGCTGTTTTGAAATTCCAAAGCCGACAGCGACAGGAATTGACGTAAAGTTTTTTATTTTTTGTAAAATATTTTCAAGCAGTTCCGAAAAACTTTCTCTTACTCCTGTTACGCCTGTTGAAGAAACCAGATATATAAATCCTGCTGAAGCTCGGGCAATTTTTTCTATTCTTTCCATATCAGAAGTTGGTGAAACCAGCATAATCAGGTCAATATTATTTTCTTTGCATATTTTTGAAACATCTTCCGATTCTTCTAGGGGCAAATCGGGGATTATAATTCCAGAAACTTTTAAAGATGCAGCTTTTTCAATAAATTTTTTCGCTCCAAAGCTTAGAACAGGATTATAGTAAGTAAATAAAATTATAGGCGTCGAAAAATCTTTTTTCAGTTCTTCAAGCATCTCGAAGATTTTATTAATATTTGTTCCGTTTTCCAGTGAAATTTTAGAAGCTTTTTGAATCACAGGCCCATCGGCAAGAGGGTCGGAAAATGGTATGCCTAGCTCTATTGCGGCAACTTTTTTTTCTTCAAATAATTTTAATAAATTTTTTGTTGTTTCAAAATCAGGATAACCTGAAACAATAAAAGGAATTAAAGCTGGTCTTTTGCTGCTTTTGGTTATTGAATCCTGAATTTTAGAAATCAATTTCTCGTGTTCCATATAAATAAACTTCTTCCGGCTCGTCTAAATTTTCATGCAGTTCAGAAATGGTTTTATTGAAAACAGGATGCACCAAATCTGCGTCTAATTCGAGTAAAGGCACAAGCGCATAAGCTCTCTTGTGCATTCTCGGATGAGGAATTTCCATAATATCACTATTAATTACTTTATTATCATAGAATAAAATATCCAAATCAAGAACTCTTGGTCCATTTTTAGGTAATTCAGGATGACGTACCCTGCCAAGTTGTTTTTCTATTCTTAAACACTGGCTTAATAGTTCTTCAGCTGAAAGTGTTGTTGTTATTTTAAGAACTGCATTTATAAACCATTCCTGATTTTTGTAGCCAACAGGTTCAGTTTCATAAAAACTCGAACCTTCCAGCACTTGAACCCCTTCTGTATCATTCAGCAAACAATGGGCTTGCTGGACGTATCCAATTCTGTCGCCAATATTTGAACCAACTCCAATATATGAGATAATCATAAATTTCCTTTATTCATAATGTATTTTCTTATTTTATATTTTTTTATTGATATTTACAACGAAATTATTATAGCAGGATAAAAATTAGATATATGATATATGGATATTAAGAAATGTTAACATGGTTTTTTCTTTGATAACAAAGGTATTTCCAAAATTATAAAAATTTTTTCTTATTATGTTTAGCAATTTTCTCTGTGAATTATTTTTTATAGATATATAAGAAGTATATAATAAATATCGAAAAAGTATTAAGTAATCATATAGGAGAAAAGATTTATGTCATTTAATTTTAGTTCTCTCTTTCAAAGTTTTAGTTATTTTCAAAGTTCTAATTTCTTTGGAGGTTCGTCTAATTATAATTGTCAAAACAATAACAGCAGTATTTTTGGTAATTGTTACCAGCAACCGCAATGCAATACTTTTAATTCACCAATATTTCTGCCTAGTTTGGCAATTCAGCCTCAGTACCCGATGGCAAATCCGCAAATAGTACAACAAAGTTTGGCCATCCCTCCTTGCCAGACGCAAGTTTCACCAATAACTCTGTCTCCTTTGGGTATACAGCCTCAATATCCGATGGCATACCCTCAAATACAACAGCAAAGCTTGGCTATCCCGTCATGCCAGACGCAAACCTCACCAATAGTCTTGTCTAGTTTGGGTATACAGTCTCAATGCCAAAATTATAATCAATTTATGACAAATTTCTTTTTCTGCTATTAATTACAATTCTTTAATTTTTTAGAATAAAAAATTATAAAAAAATATCCAGACTAGTGTTCAGTTAAGTTAAAAGTTTAGAACAAATTTTCTTTTTTCACGTCTTG
>JBAWVS010000034.1 GCA_037147175.1 bacterium | reverse complement strand
CCTTTAAACATAAACATAAATAAATATAACAACAATATAGGAGTTGCCTCTTTAACAACCAAACAAAATTTCAATTTAAATAATAACTTTTCTCAGGATTCGTTTATAAAAACCGGCAAAAATCTTTCTTTCTCGGGAGACGATAAATATACAGGAAAGGATATTAAATTATATCCGGAATTTTTATTATCAGGTAATCATTCACCTGACAATATTTTTTTAGCCGACAAAATCAGAGATTCTGTTAATTCACCCGAAAAAAAAATTATTTTGGCAGGAACATCAAAAGTCCGTACCATTAATGGGAGATATGTTGAATTACACGGCAACAGCAGTTCTCACACTATAAAAGCAACATATATATCTCTTTTTGATAAATCTACGGCAAAAGAATTACATGCTGAAATATCAGCCGGCATGTATGGAACAGGAACCGTTGATAAAATTATAGCCACTCATGTTCAGGTACAGAACAGCATAGGTGGACATGTCAAAGAAATACAAGCAAGGGAACGTATTTTTATTGATGAAAATGTAAGTGTTACAAAAGCCAAATCTCCCGAAGTTGAAGTTTCGGGTAAGGCAAAGGTTGATGAAATCACAACTAATGAAGCAATAATTAGTGGAAGCTCAAAAGTTAATAAAGTTGTTTCTAACTATTGCGTAAGAGTAAGAGGTAATGCGTCTGTTAATGAAATCACAGCGGTACATGATGTGGGGTTATCGGGCAGCAGTAAAGTCGGCAAAGTAAAATTAACCGGAGATAAAGCCGAAGTACATATTAATAATGCCCCTGAATTTGAACAAATAGAGTTCACTAAAGGGAATGGAAAAGTAATTTTGCATAAGGATTGGCGCGGAAATTATCCTGAAATTGATGAAACCAAAATAAAAGGTGCAGTAATTGAACGCTCGGGCAAATTTGTCGATGGTCATCATATGGCAAAAATTGAAAATTTAGTTGAATTTCGCAGACATTTTTAAAAAAATTATAATGATATATAATAACAAGAGTTAAAAGTATTCTTGTGAAATAAATGAAGAAAAAAATTTCAATACTGGGCTCTACAGGGTCAATAGGAAAACAGGCTTTAGAGGTTGTTGATTGTCTGCATGACAAATTTGAAATAGTCGGGCTTGCCGCAGGGTCGAATCTTGAAGAATTTAAAAAACAAATATTAAAGTACAACCCCGAATTTGTTTCTGTAAAAACCGGAGAACTCGCTCAAGAACTCAAAAAAGATATTAAAAATAAAGAAATTTTGTGGGGAAATGACGGATTAGTTGAAATAGCAAAAAATACCCGAAACGATGTTGTTTTGAGTGCAGTTACGGGAATAAACGGGCTTTTCCCAGTGCTTGCGGCTATTGATAACGGAATTAATATTGCCCTTGCCAACAAAGAAACTTTAGTCGCTGCCGGAAGTATCGTGATGACAAAGGCAAAAGAGAAAAATGTAAAAATCTTGCCTGTAGATAGCGAGCATTCGGCTATTTTTCAATGTCTTGCATCAAGAAATTTCAGCCGCCCAAAAAAACTCATAATTACAGGCTCAGGCGGACCTTTCAGGAATAAATCGTTGGAAGAGATAAAAAAAGCAACTTTAGAAGAAACTTTGGCTCATCCAAACTGGTTTATGGGCGATAAAATAACTGTTGATTCCGCAACTTTAATGAATAAAGGGTTGGAAGTAATTGAAGCTCACTGGCTTTTTGGCGTAGATTATTCTGAAATAGAAGTCGTTATACACCCTCAAAGTATTTTACACAGCGCTGTAGAATTTCCGGACGGCAGCGTAATTGCGCAGATGGGTCTTCCGAGCATGCATATTCCCGTCCAATTTGCGCTTACTTATCCTGAAACCTTTGAAGGACCAAAAACAGGAACAATGGATTTTACTCAAATAGGCAGACTGGAATTTGAAAAACCTGATCTGGAAAAATTCCCATGCCTCAAACTTGCCTACGAAGCAGGAATAAAAGGCGGAACCTGTCCGACTGTATTAAATGCTTCAAATGAAGAAGCTGTTTACGCCTTCTTGAGAAAAGAAATAAAACTGACAGAAATTTATAACATTGTTTATAAAACTTTAGAACAACACAATAATATACAAAATCCCGAATTGAACGATATAATTGAAACGGATAAAGAAGCAAGAATTTTTGCAGGAAAATTATTAAGCAACTTAAAATAAGTTATATAAAAGGAGCGAAGGTTATGGAACTCAAAGGACCGACTGAAGCAGAAATCAAAAAATTCATACAACATGAAGCAAGACTGGAATTTATTACAACAGCTGCACATCATTTCAGAGGAATACTTCTCTGGGCCGATCAATCGGCTTTTCATATAAAACTTGAAAATGAGAAAACAATAACGCTTTTGAAAACCGCTGTTGTTTATTATTCAGCCATTTAATATATTGCCGGCACAGTCTTTAGTACTGAAAAAATTGATAAAACTAAACAAAACAGGCAATTAAAAATAATATATTTTTTGTCATAATTGATTATTAATTATTGATTTTTTTATAATAAATTGTGAGGTGATGATATGCTGGAAACAATTATTATTGTAAGAAATGTTTTTTATAAATGTTTTTTAATAAGCCTTATATATTGTATTTTCGTAAGCCTGTTCTATATGTTTAACAAAGAATGGGCAGCAAATTTTAGTACAGGTCTTTATAACATAAGCAGAGAAAACCTTTATTTGCTTATAGTTTATTTTCTCGGATGGATGAAAATATTTGTTTTTTACGTTTTTCTAACACCTGCTCTGGCTCTTCATTGGACATCTTACGTGCTCAAAAAAGAGCAGAAAAATACATAATTTTTTAAAAAACTCTATTTTTATTATAGCTCCTCCGGTTAGCCTATATTTTTGTATTAATATAAATCAAAAAGTGCTGCCAAAAATAACTTTTTAGTATATACTTAATATAATTATAATTTTTCTAAAATATATTATTTAAGTGCTTATATTAAAGAAAATTTAATCGGGGGGACTTAGTGAATGAGCGACATTCAAAATAACGACCAAACTAATATTTGGCCGGCAAGTATACACAATGTTAAACCTGCATTTTCTGCAAATCAAGATGAAAAACAGGAAGAAGCTTTAAATATTTACGAAAAAGAAGTTACCAGAAAAAGTCTTCATGATATGAACGCTCTTTCCGGTCAATCTCTTGTGAAAAACCAAAAAGTTGCGTTTAAAGGTTTTGAGGATAAAAATTCGGGAATTAAAATTACTCCGGAAACACTTGCCTCTGTTTCAAAAGATATGAAGCCTTTTCTTAAACAAAGACCCAGCGTTGCAATGAGAGCTTCTGCTCTTGGTGATTTTGCTTTCGGAAATGCCCTTAAAGAAAATCTTACAGATCCTATGGCAAAAGCCGCAATAATTGAATATGCCGCAGCAAAAGAATTTTCGGATACAACAGATTAAAAAAAATAACTCGAACTGCTAAATCGCCAAAATCATCATTGCAAGCATAGCGAGGCAACCTATAAAAAAGAAGTAAAACAGGAAAGGGCGAAACCTCTTTCCTGTTAACTTTAAGAGGTTTTAATAATGTCAAAAGAATATAAAAATCCAGCCTTAACAACAGATATAATACTTTTTTCCGATTACAAAGACGGTGAAGACCTAAAAGTATTATTTATCAAAAGAAAATACGAACCTTTCAAAAACAAATGGGCATTCCCCGGAGGTTTTGTAGAATATAACGAAGAACTCGAAGAAGCAGCAAAAAGAGAACTTGAAGAAGAGACAAGTATAAAAGATGTTTGTCTAAAACAGTTAGGAGCTTTCGGGCGTGTAGGCAGGGATCCTCGAGGCAGAACCGTTAGTGTTGTTTATTATGCAAGTGTAAATTCCTCAGAACTTTTTATAAAAGCTCAGGATGACGCAAAAGATGCTCAATGGTTTAGCGTTAATAAACTTCCGGAGCTGGCCTTTGATCATGCCGAAATAATTGCTTTTGCCTTAGAGACTTTAAAATCGGAAATTAAAAAATCTTTTGATAATATACAAGAAAATCTGTAATTGAATTAATAAGCAGAGGAAGAATAATAACAAGAATTGCAGCCCCGACAACAGGTTTGAATGCAAAACTAAGCTGGAAAACGTTTATTTGCGGAGCTGTTTTCGAAATAATACCGAGGATTATATCCTGCGCAAGTGTTACTAAAAGAATAGGAGAAGCTATTTGCAGCCCTATAAACAACAAATTTCCTGTTAGCATTATAATATAATCAATATTTACAAATTTATCCAGAGGAATACTGGTTGCATATAGCGGGAAAATTTCAAACCCCCGCTTAAAAGCGCTGAAAAGCCAATACAAACCGCCTATTTCTATATAAATTACTGTACCCAGGTTCATAAAAAGTTTTCCTACAACAGATATTTGGGCTTTTGCATTGGGATCAAACATCATCGCAGACTGTAATCCCATTTGCATATTAACTATTTCTCCGGCTGCTTCTATTGTTTGAAAAATAGTTTTGGCTACAAAACCGACAAGAGCGCCGAACACAATATTTAAAATTATACAGACACTATAAGAAGCGTTATTAGGTGTAGCAACATTACCTGCTATACCAATAAAACAAAAAGTAAACAACAAAGCAAAACCCAATTTTAAAAGCATCGGAATATCTTTACGATCAAAAACAGGTGCATTCAATAAAAACGCTAAAACTCTCGCAAAAATAAGCATTCCTGCATCGCAATATTTGCTGAAATCAGGTATTTGGTTTAAAAGTGCGATAAAACTATCCATTATGATTGTTCTCTTTATTAATTACTTTTCTTGATTTCAGGCGGACTATCCAGCTCAAAATCAATCATTCCTGACGTATCTTCAGACAAAACAGGTGTTTTATTTATTGAGTTTTCATGAGTTGCCAATTCTTGATTTTGTTCAAATACAATCTTGATATTATAAATTTTAGATTCAGTCCATACAGTTAAATTGTTATTCAGGCTTTTTAGAGGTTTAATAAGCAATTCCTGTCTGGGATTAAAGATATTTGAAAGAATTTCCGCCTTAAAATCTTTTTCGTTTTCAAATTTATAACGAACAATTTTTTCGTCAAATGTCAGAAGATGAGGAGTACTAAGCGACAGAGTCAATTCTTTATTAATTTGCAAAGTAGGGATAAAAGAATGAAGCTCAGGTTTTGCCTGAATACATGGCGGCAAGTCTTTTAATGCAGGTGATGCAAAACTTTTCAATGAGAATAAAAAGGCGAAAAACAATACAGGGATTGTCAAAAATAATAAAATATTTTTTATTCCTTTATGTTTTTTATTAATATTTTGAATCATATTAAACCTTTTTCTGCTTTTTAATTATTTCGATTAATAACCCGAACTAACTTTTTGACGTTTTTATATAAGATTCTTTAAGTTTTTGTTCTGAATAAGGAATTTTTCCGGGATTTTTCATGATTTCCTTTATTTGAGGCTTTTTCTCGCTGTAAAATTCTTCTTCATATATTTTTGATCCCTGACTATAGGTATTTGAAGGCGGTAAAACCATTTCTTCATCATGAGGAATTATATTAAAAGCTATATTTGAAGACTCCCTGAAATAATCCGTTAACGTATTCATTGAAAAACCGCCTAAAAGCAAAATTATAAGGAACACACCGAGAATTTTAGGAGCTGCTACTATTGTTTGTTCCTGTACCTGCGTTACAGCCTGAAGAATACCTATCACAAGACCGATACCTGCTGCTACCAGTACTGAAGGCATTGACAGCATCAGCATTACAACTATTCCTTTTCCTAAATGTTCCATCAGGAGATCCATGAAATTTGTTCCTTTCGATTTTTTCTTTTATTTGCCTGAGTTTTTCTGTTGGGCTACGTCAGTTAAAACTCTGAACAAGACCATGTACTATCATCCCCCACCCGTCAACAGCAATAAATACCAGCAATTTAAACGGCATAGATATAATTGTCGGAGATAACATCATCATACCGAGGGCAAGAAGCACGTTTGCAACGATAAGATCTATTACAATGAACGGTATGAATATAATAAAACCTATCTCAAATGAAGTTTTCAGCTCGCTTATAATATAAGCCGGAGCAACTTCCCAAATACCTATATCATCAGGAGTTGCAGGAGGTTTTCCCCTGAGTGTTTGTATAAAAAATGAGATATCGCTTTGCCTTGTTTGACGCATCATAAAATTTTTAAGCGGCTTAGAGCCTTCTTTCATCGCAAGGGCAATAGAACCTGTTTTTTCATAAGGAACAGAGCCTTTTTGATACATTTCGGCAAATACCGGAGACATCGAGTAAAACGTCAAAATCATTGCAAGCCCTATTATAACCATTCCCGGAGGAACCTGTTGTGTACCGAGGGCTGTTTTTAATATTGAAAAGACTATAACAAACCTTAAAAAACTGGTCATGCACATAAATACAAACGGCAAAACAGTAATAGCAGTCATTAATATTAATAACTGCATTGACGGATTTAAGTCTTTTAATAAATTATCGATATTCATTAATTAAAACCTTTCTGCTCTTAAAATCTCTTTAAGCCCGATATAATCAGGGCTTAAAGCAGGCATTTCCAGCTTGGGAATCATCATTTTGCTTATTGGATTATTTGTTTCAGCTTTCTCTACTTCCTCATTTAAAATTTCTGTACTTAAAGGAATATTATCTTTTTCGATTTTTGTCATAAACTGACACCCTTCAATGCCTGTAGAAATAAGAAATCTTTCTTTTCCGGCTTTAATAACATAAAGATTTTTTCTTGGCTCAAGGCTCAAAGAACTTTCAACTTTCAAATAGTTGTGGTTTTGTTTTCCGGAATTAAAATTAAAACTTTTTTTAACAACCACAAAACCGACAAAAATAACTCCCAGCATTGCCAACGTATAAACGAGAAAGCCTGTTAAGTATCCTGTCATAATCTTTGTACTCCCTATCCTTTCTTAAACATCTTCTTCTATTTCATAATCACTGAAATCAAAGTCAGAATCGTCTATTTCATCTTGTTCATCATCATTTTCGTCAGAATATTCGTCTTCATCTGCATTTTCATGATGTTCATTCGATCTTGAATCTTCTGATGACTGAGAAGATACGGTAACAGCAGGCTCGTCTTCCACAACTTTTGCGTCGTTATAAACTTCAGTTATCTTAACTCCATATTTATCGCCTACTATGACAAGTTCTCCGGCTGCAACCTGTTTTCCTTCGACATTAATAAAAAGTTTGTTTTGCGCAATCGGTGCTACATCGACCACAAGTCCTTCCATAATATTTCTTAAATCTCCGAGTCGAATTTTAATTTTTTCAAATTCCGCGCTCAGGTCTACCTCAAGGCTGTCCCAAATGTTTCCTGTTACTTTACTCACGGTGTTATCTCCGTTATTTTCATCTAAATTAACTACTATATTTATATCAGGGTTAATCTTTATTCTTAAATTCTCATGATTCTTGAGTATCATAGAATAAAGATGGCTGTTTTCGAGGATTATAATGTCTTCAAGGTCAAGATTTTTTATATCTTCAAGGGTAATTCTTGAATATCCTGCGATTATATCCGTTTCTACGAGGCAGGGACTAAAATAATTAATATCTAAAGGTAATTCAGGCTTGCTTACAGGGACTATGTTTCTTATTATGAACTCGGGGAATATAAATATTATTTTTCCGGCTTCATCATCGGTATCTCCAAAAAGGTAAAAAGTAAGATAAATCGTTTTTTCTTCATTGTTTCTTTTATAGTCAACGCTTTGTATTTCTTTAGAGGTAAGGAAATCTCCATTGATTTTTTTGTATAAAAATTCATTAAACGCTGTAAGTATTGTTGCTTCTAACTCTGTTATATTTTTTAATTTCAGATATCCTGTTTCTTTTGGTCTATCACCCAGTGCGCCTCGAAAAATCAGGTTTGCAGCAGCATCAGAAACTTTTATTGTAACCGCATGTTCATTGGAAATTTTTATCTGTGTTACAAAATAATCGCTATCCTGCCATATTTGACAAGGAGTATCGCCAATTCCTGCCAGCTTAAACTCAACATAAGAAGCAAGAAACTCGCTGCCTGCCCATGAAAGTTTTTCGCAGAAAGCTTTTTCATACCAGTCAAAATAATAATGCAAAGAAATTTTATTTTCTTCTTTTGCATTTTTTAAAGCTGATTTTTTAGAGTTATTGAGCTTTGGACTCACTTCCCTACCCTTACCCCGATTTGCATATTGGAATGGTTTTTTTTAAAACTAAAACTGCTTATTTCAGTTTTAAACACTCCCGCTTCGCAATATTATCCCTATAGCTTTTAAAGATAAACTTTTTAAGCCCTTTTGGCATCAACTATATAACGTATTTGTTGAGGCTTTTATTTGTAGGGTATTTTTTTAGGGGATGGGTAGGTAGAAAAAATTATAAGAATTTTTTTAATTAAGGCAAAATTTCTGAAAAGTTTTACAAAGAATCCATAAATAATTTTGTGTAAACCTCCGAAAATATATGATGAGCTTGGCTATTCCAAGTATGAGTATCAAAGCAAATAAACAAATAATTCCAGAAACGGTCAACCGAAAAAAGTTTTTGTCATTGAGTACAGGTGGTTAAAGTTAAATAGCCGCATCATAACCATCACTTGGTTTCCACCTTGATTGTCTGGGCGATTTGACTTCATAAAATTGTCTTAGTTTTTCTTCCTTTTCCAATTCGATTTCTTCATTAGTTTTTATTATAGGTGGTTCCGCTATTGGCCGTCTTGGCGGGGGATCTGTTAATGAAGGATTAATAGGTTTTTTAGCTGTAAAACTAATGTCTATTTTTTTGTTGTCAAATCTCATATTAGTACCGAAGCCCACTTTTTGTTTGTTTTGTTGAGCTGGATTGAATCCCACATTCATAGTCATTTTTTGTTTTCTTTCCTGGCTTTGCCAAATTAAAAACTACACCTATAAATTAATTTTCTATTTTTATTGATATTTTGTTTAAACTAACCAAGTAATTCTTTTATGAGGCTTCTTCCTTCTTCGATTGCACCGCGTTTCTCAATGATTTCATCACTAATCACAGCTACGTCAAAAGAATGGAGTGGAAATACTGTACTTTCTTTCATTCCCAGATTTGCGCTCTCCTCTCCCGGAATATATTTTAGCCGACTGCTAAGATATTCCTTTTGAACCTGCGGAGGTTTTGTCCCTGTCAGTTTGTTTAAAAATTTTCTTCCTATTGAAACAACTGCATCTTCAGTAGACTTTTTTACCTCGAGCAGGATTTCCACTAAATCACTTTCAGGTAATAAATTTATTGCATCTTGTTTTAGTTTATTTAACACATTTGTCATCTTAGTTGGATTTAGATTACCGGATTGTATTTCTTTGCTGATGTATTCTGTAACCGCTTTTCTTTGTTCATCCATTCATAGTCATTTTTTGCTTTCTTTCCTGGCTTTGCCAAATTAAAAACTACACATATAAATTAATTTTCTAATTTTATTGATGAATTAATTTCTGAATATTTAAAAACCCCTAAAGAAAAAAATTGCTACTTCTTTTTTGTGTTGTTTTTTAAAATATAAAGCTTAAAACGACAGTGCCTGAATATAATTAATTTAATGTTTCTTAATATTAATTATTTTTCGTCATTGCAAGGCAAAAACGCACGTAAAACTGTCATTCTGAGGACTTTAGCCCGAAGAATCTGTCAAATAGTGAAAATAAGCAACTGGACAGAGTCTTCGCGTTACTCAGAATGACAATTATAAAGATTATTGGGACTTGTCGGTTTAAATTATCGTAGCTGTATCCTGCCCTTTGCCGTTGGGCAGAATTATATTCCTCAAAACCTTTGAATCCCTCAGTTCATCGAGGGCTTTATTTATGTCTTCCAGTTCATACTTGTTTGCAATAAGTTTATCAAGTTTTATTTTGCCCTCTTTTACAAGGTCAATAATTTTGTAATAATCTGTCGGTCGACATCCAACAGAACCAAGAATTTCCTGCTCGTAAAACATAATTTTAGCGGGATTTATGGAAATATTTTGATTTGTATAACCTATAACACACAGCCTGCCTGTCAAACCCAGAGCTTTATAAGCAGCTTCAATTGTTTCAGGCTTGCCTATAACTTCAAAAGCAACGTCAACCAATCCGCCGTTTTGTTTAAGGAATTCCCTGACAGAAATTTTATCGGGATTAAAAGCATACTTTGCACCCAGTTCCTGCGCAATCTCAAGTTTTTTGTCATCAATATCGCATGCTATAACTTCTGCGCCTTGCAAAGCAGCAATCTGCACGACATTAATCCCGACTCCTCCGCACCCGAAGACAATAACTCTTTCTGAAGGTCTAACTTTTGCTCTGTTTACAACAGCATGATAAGGAGTAGAAATAGCATCTGCAATTATACAGCCTTCTTCAAGAGGAATTTCATCGGGCATTAAAATAATATCTTTCTCGGGAACTTTTATATACTGTGCAAACGCTCCATCTACATGATTACCTGGCATAAGCATGTTTTTGCATACGTTTTCTCTGCCTTCCAGACAATATTTGCATTTTCCGCAAGTAAGTACGGCAGGAATCAAAACCCTATCGCCCTTTTTAAAACCATTTGAGCCGATTTCAACAATTCCTGAGGCCTCATGCCCCAAAACCAGAGGTGTTTTCTTAAAAGTCGGCACTCCATGGTCAATATAATGCAAATCCGTATGACAAACCCCGCAAGCCACGACTTTTATGAGAATTTCACCTTCATAAGGCTCAGGCATAGGAATTTCTTGAATATACAGAGGTTTATTTTGTTCTTTAAAGACTGCGGCTTTCATAAAATTCATTTTACTCTTCGAAATTTCATTTACTATGATTTTATAACTATAATATAATATTTTAAAAGTATATTTAAAATTTAGAGGAAGTGAAAGAATGAGCATTTTTACCTGCAAAGATCCATCCGCAAGAGAAAAAACAGAAATAAAAAAAGCTATTCAAAAAGCATTAAAAGTTTTGAATAAAAAAAATCTTTCAATGATTGTTCATGGTCCCAGCTTTCCTTCTTCTGAGGGGCAAGATTACGGCATTGGCTCTCCAAACACCAGAGGCGGACAAAGCTTTATGGCATTTCTTTCCGATCTCGGGTTTAACGGAATTCAGCTCGGTCCTGAAGGCAAAACAAAATCAATAGACGCTTCTCCTTATATTGGAACAATGTTTTCAAACAATCCCCTGTTTATTGATCTTTATCAACTTACACAAAAAGATTTTTCAGGTATTCTGTCTTTTGAAACTTTTGATAAAATTGTCAATAATAATCCATCACAACACAATAGGGTTGCTTACGGATATATTTATAAAAACAGTGACTCCGCGCTGAGAGAAGCTTTTAATAATTTCAAAAAGAAATTATCGGAAGGGGACTCAAGCGTTAAAAAATTAAACAATAAATTACAGGAATTTGTCAAAAAAAATCAGTACTGGCTGGAAAAAGATGCTTTGTATGAAGCAATTTCCATAAAACATGGCAATGATTACTGGCCAATGTGGACAGATGAGCTTGATAAAAATCTTTTTAACGCTGAAGGCAAATTTTCCGGATCAGATGTTCAAAATAGAATAGCTGAACTAAAAAATAACCAGAAAGACGAAATTGAATACTATGAATTTGTTCAATTCATTTCTGACTTCCAAAAACAAACAACGAAAAGTTTTGTTTTAAACAATAAAATGAAAACGATTGCAGACTGTCAGGTGGCTTTTTCAGACAGAGATTACTGGGCAAATCAGGCATTATTTTTGAATGGTTGGAATTTGGGCTGTCCTCCCGACATCTTTGCCGCAGACGGACAGGCATGGGGATTTCCTGTAATGGATCCCGAAAAAATCTTTAACAAAGACGGCAGTCTTGGCGATGGAGGAAAACTTCTTAAAGCAAGGTTCTCTAAAATGTTTGAAGAAAACCCGGGTGGCGTAAGAATCGACCATATTATCGGACTTATAGACCCTTTTGTTTACAAATCAGGTTTGCTCCCAAGACCCGAACAGGGCGCTTCAAGGCTTTATTCTTCTCCTGAACACGCTGAGCTTAGCAAATATTCTTTGATAAGAATTAAAGACTTAAATCAAGAAGTCGGTCCTGAAAGCGAAAAAAGGGTTTTATCGGTTAATGACGACCAAATCAAAGAATATGCAAGAATTCTTGAAAATATTGTAATTGAAGCAGCTAAGTCAAAAGGCATAAGCAAAGAATTTATTATTTGCGAAGATCTTGGAACTATTACTGCCCCTGTTGTAGCTGTAATGGAAAAGCTTAAATTCAGCGGAATAAGAATGACTCAGTTTGTTGATCCGGAAGTTAAAGACCATCCTTACAGGATAAAACATACTGAACCACAACACTGGGCAATGATTGGAAGTCATGACAACCAGCCTTTAATGAGCTGGGTTGACGAACTATACAATACTAATGGAGTATCTTTGCATGCAGAAAACCTTTCCTCTGATTTAAAAGAGTCACATGTACAAGAGTTCAAGAATGAGATTATGCAAAATCCTCAAAAATTTCTTACCGCAAAGTTTGCGGAATTATTTGCAAGTCCTGCTGAAAATATTCAGATATTCTTTGCAGATTTTTTCGGAAGCCGCGAAAGATATAACATGCCTGGAACTTCAGGAAGTGAAAACTGGTCATTAAGAATCCCTAACAATTATGAATGTTATTTTCAGGAACAAGTTGCAAAAGGCGAAGCAATGAACATTCTTGAAGTGCTTATTCTTGCTATTGAAGCAAAAGGTCATAAATTTGCCCAAAAACATAATGATGTTATAGAAAATTTAAGAAAATGCGCCGAATTTTACGGTAAATAAAAATATCTAAAATCAAGAAAAAACTCCCTGTTTTTAGGGAGTTTTTTTGTAACAAATTATAAATAAAGCAGAAATTTTTTGTCACTTTATTTTTTCACGGGACTTATATAAATAGTAATTATAATTCACAAAGAAAAGGGGAAATATTATGGAAATAAGAAATCTTAGTTTTGGTGCAATCACAGTAGGTGCTTTAAAAAAAAGAATGATTTTAAAAGATGCCGAAGGTGAACAACGAGTAGTTTTGAGCTCAAAAAATTCATCCGGTGGAAAAAAAGAAGTAACATTTCAATATGCGGATAAAGATAGGTTCGAAAAGCCGCGATTTACAACTACTTACGATAAAACATCCGTACTTAACTATGATTTAGTCGGCTGGGAAAAAAAGTAACAGTCAGAAAGGAAAAGTAAAGTATTATGCAAGTAAAAAATCTTGGTTTTGGAGCATATCCGGTAAAAGATTTAACAGAAGGACTAAATTTAAGAATTAATAAAAAATACTGTGATCCTGAATCACATGGCAAAACAGCAACAATAACAAATATCAAACATGGCAGCAAAGATCCTTTTACGAGTTTTGATCTTAAAATAGCCGGAAAACAACCAATTGAAGATATGAAATTTTTAAATACTGATGTATTAGACTTTCTGGATATATTGGCTTAAGCGAAAAACATCGGTACTTAAATATAATTTAGACGGCTGGGAAAAAAAGTAACAGTCAGAAAGGAAAAGTAAAGTATTATGCAAGTAAAAAATCTTGGTTTTGGAGCATATCCGGTAAAAGATTTAACAGAAGGACTAAATTTAAGAATTAATAAAAAATACTGTGATCCTGAATCACATGGCAAAACAGCAACAATAACAAATATCAAACATGGCAGCAAAGATCCTTTTACGAGTTTTGATCTTAAAATAGCCGGCAAACAACCAATTAAGGATATGAAATTTTTAAATACTGAAGTATTAGATTTTCTGGATATATTGGCTTAAGCGAAAAACATCCAGCTTAAGAGAAGATCAAAAACAGGAATTGCAACGGCTGTCCAGATGGCAGCCTTTGTTGTAGAAATCCCGACTTCCCTTGCCCCGCCTTTTGTCTGCAAACCGTGAGTTACGCAAATAACAGTAATGAGAACCCCAAAGACAGCTGCTTTTACAAGGCTTGACTTAATATCATAAGTATTTGAATAAAGCCATACAGATTTAATATACATATACGGATGCAGGGCAACAGCATTGTTGGCAACAAACATTCCACCGACAATTCCCATAAATTCTGCAATTATTGTTACCAGAGGAACAACGACAATTCCTGCAAGCATTCTTGGAACAAGAAGGTAGCCAATCGGGTCAACTTTTAAGACTTTCAAGGCATCTACCTGCTCTGTTACACACATATTGCCTATTTCTGCTGTCATTGCAGTTCCTGCTCTTGCTCCTATTGCAAGCGCTGCAAAGATGGGCGCCATTTCTCTTGTTATTGCGAGCGAAACAAGTCCGCCAATATAAGAATCAGCGCCTGTAAGCATAAATTGCTGCGAAATTTGTAGCGATAAAACCGCTCCTGCAACCATAGAAATCGTTAAAGCTATGGGCAATGAATCATAACCTATTACGGATGCCTGAAAAATAGTTCTTTTGAGGCTGATTTTGCCCTGAAAAATACATTTAAGGGCTTTATAAAGGTTTATTACACATGCGCCGATAAACTTAATTATCATAAATAGACGTACACCAGTTTTTGTACTTGTCGACCTTGCCTCTTACTATTTCAAAATATAAATCCTGAATCTTTTTGGTTATAGGACCGATTTCTCCGTTGCCTAAAGGTCTTGAATCTATTTTGGTTATCGGGCTAATCTGCGCTCCTGTTCCGCAATAGAAAGCTTCATCAGAAATATATAACTCCGTTCTGTCTATTGGTCTTTCTACAACTTCAAGACCAAATTCATTTTGAGCTATTTGTTTCACAGCATCCCTTGTAATTCCGATTAAAATATTATCGGTTATTGGTGAAGTGATAAGTTTGCCGTTTTCAACAAGGAAAAAGTTCATTGCACTTCCTTCAGAAACATGCCCTTCGCTTGAAAGCACTAATGCTTCATCATATCCTGCATTTAGAGCCTCGGTTATAATAAGGGCCGTATTTGCATAAGCTCCGCCGACTTTAGCTCTTGGAGGAATCATATTATCATCAAGCCTTCTCCAACTGGATACGCAAACACTTAAACCTTTTGTAACATCTACATAATTGCCTAAAGGACATGTAAATACCAGAAATGAATCCGGTCCTGTAAGCTTAGGTCCGATTGCCTGAGCGCTTTTGTACATAGTCGGTCTTATATAAGTATCAGTTTGGGGCGCATTTTTTCTTAAAAGCTCGATTGTCAAATTACACATTTCATCAACTGAATAAGCAGGCTTCATTAGCATTATTCTTGCGCTTCTGTGAAGTCTTTCATAATGTTCGCGCATTCTGAAGACATAAAGCTGTTTTTCTTCTTCATTCCAATAAGCTCTTATTCCTTCAAATATTGAAGTTCCGTAAAGAAAAGCATGAGTTTTTACGCTAATTTTAGCGTTACTTTCCTGTACAAATTCACCATCCATAAAAACATATTCAGTCATCTTAAATGTCCTTTTTATTTAGTGCATACCTTATATTTTTTAGAATACACCTAATAAAAAAAAAAGTAAAAAGGTCTGAATTTATTTAGTCGCCAAAATCGACTTTACCTGTTTGAAGATCATAATATGCACCGATAATTTCAAGTTTTCCATCGGAAATTTTATTATTAAAAACCACATTAAGGCTTTTTAGCTGACTAACAACGTTTTTAACATTTCTTTTTGTTATTTTTTCAAGATCATCCAACGTATTATGACTGGAAATTAGCGGTTTAATTTTATCAATAAGACTTTTCACATAAATACATTTATTATCGTCATTTAATGCGGCGGTAACTGCTCCGCAATGGTCGTGTCCCATAACAATTACAAGGTTTACATCAAGATCATTAACCGCATAAGCAAGACTTCCGATAACTTCTTCCGCAAGGATATTTCCTGCAACCCTGACGACAAAAAGATCACCAAGCCCCTGATCAAATACTATTTCACCGGGTGTTCTCGAATCAGAACAGCTAAGAATAGCCGCAAAAGGTGTTTGCCCCCCAAGGAGTTCTCCTCTTCTAATATTACACCTGTTCGGTTTTTCAAAATTTCCTGAAGCAAATCTCTCATTGCCTTTAATAAGTTTTTCAAGAGCTTCTTTAGCTTTTATCAACTTTTTCTCCTCACTAAACCATATAAGCTTTTCTATAGAACAAAAAAGTTCCTATGGATAAAACCATAAAATTCGGCAGCCATGCTGCAATGAACGGTTCAAGAATTTGAGCTTCTCCAAGAGAAGATGAAACAGCCCTAATAATGTAGTAACAGAAAATCACGATAATGCTGAATAACAATCCCCTGTTGACCTTTGCACGCGGAGGGCTTATAGCTAAAGGAATACCTATTAATACAACAAGAAAGGAAGTTACAGGCAGTGCAATTTTTTCATAAAGCATTACTTTAAGAAAAGCGACTTGCTGCGGTTCAATTTCTTTAGCTTTTGTTTTTATGTACTTGGCAAGCTCAAAGAAATTAAGTTCTCTTGCTTTATGGTCTTTTTGTATTTCGGAAAGATTTAAATTTGAATCAAGCTGCATTGAATCAAAGACAACTGTATTCATAATTTTTCCCGAGTTAGAGATTGTATACATTGCCGCCTTGTCAAATTCCCAGTATGCAGGATTTGTAACGCCGTATTTTGATTGGATAACCTGTATCACATCAGGTTTTGACAAATCCAAAACTGTAACACCCTTCATTTTTTTATGTTTATAGTTACTTATATAAAAAAGTCTTTTAATCTGTTTATTCTGATCAAGCTCCTGAAATGAGAAATTTGATTTTCCTTCGGGGAGATTTTTTTGTGCTATTGCTTGCATCATCAGACTTTTTGCTTTCATGTTAGCTGCAGGCACGACAAATTCATTTACCAGAAAACTGAATATTGCCAGTGAAAAACTGAAAACAAGAACAGGAATGGCAAGTCTTGTTAAACTAATCCCGCACGCTCTCATTATTGTTAATTCACAGTTGGTACTTAATTTATTAAACGTCAGGATTGTCGCAAGCAGTATCCCCATAGGAATTGTAAAAACTACGATATAAGGAAGCTGAAGTATAACTGTTTTCATGGCAACACCAAAAGGGATTCCATAAGCTGATATTTGTTTTACCAGATACAAAAACTGGTCTGACGCGAACATAAGAGAGGTAAATACTACTACTCCAAGCAAAAAAGTTTCTACAAGCTGTTTTAATATATATTTATCCGTTAAAGCCAAATTTATTTTTTTCATTCTAAAAACCATGTGTCTTAACTAAAATCATTTTTAAACATCAAATGAATTGCGATTTTATTTTCTTATTATAAAATAGTTGATGTCGTTATTAAATATATTATAATAAAAACCCCTGATAGAATTTAAAATAAAAAATGCAATTTTAAGGAGAGAATAATGTCAAATGCTTTAGAAGTGAACGATACAAGTTTTGACCAGGAAGTAAAACAATCAGAAATCCTTGCTTTAGTTGATTTCTGGGCTCCATGGTGTGGACCTTGCAGAAAAATCGCCCCTATAATAGATGAAATTTCCGAAGAATACAAAGGACGCCTTAAAGTTGTTAAAGTTAACACCGATGAAAACGTCCGTATTGCTCAGGAATACAGTATAAGCGGAATTCCAAGCATATTGATTTTCAAAAACGGCGAAGCTGTCGAAAGATTAGTCGGGCTTATGCAAAAATCCACTTTAATCAGCAGTATCGAAAAATATTTATAAAAATCTCATAAAACTTAATATAATAAAAATTAAACAAGGCTAATTGTTATCGGTCACACAATAATTAATGAAAATGTTATACTTATTTATAATTTAGATAAGAATGAATAACTCAAATTGCTAAATCGCCAAAATCGTTATTGCGAGAGCAACGAAGCAATCTGTAAAAAATATAATGGATTGCCGCGTCGATTCTAAAGCCTCTCCTCTCAATGA
Organism: bacterium; assembly: GCA_037147175.1. Lineage (NCBI taxonomy): Bacteria > bacterium. Next base: position 9,023 of record JBAWVS010000034.1, on the reverse strand, counting down.
CAAGTAAATTTAATTAGCAATTCGAGTTGAAGAAAAAATTTCATTTGTTACTTAATAAGAGTGTGGCATGCAGGAAACCCTTAAAAACATTTCCATAGATTCAATAATAAGCCTTTATAGAGCCTCGGATGAGTTTCTGTTGATGCTTGATGCAAATAACAATATAATTTTTCTCAATAACAATGCTAAAAATCTATTTGGCGATATAAAAAAAATAGAAGAAATTGAACATTTTTTTTCTTTTAATGTTTGTATTCTTGATAGGGAAAAGTTTTTTGACTATAACCCGATTCGTGAAGTTATAAATTCCAATATTTTATTTAGTGCGGAAACTTTATTTCAGATTGACAGCAATTTATACAAAAATTTAAACATGAGAAGTTTTAGTATTCAGAACAGTAAAATCATAATTTTATCGGATTTTACAGAAAAAATTCAAAATATATCTTTAAAAAACCGAATTAAAGAAAATGAAAAAACGATTGAAAAGCTTGAAAAGGAAAATAAAGAATTTTCTGAATTAAAAGAAAAAGCACAAACTCTCGCTATAAGAACAGGCTTAATTAACAAAATATCAAATAAAATCAGGGATGGCTTTGATATAGATGAAATTATACAAACAGCTGTAGAAGAAATTTCGAAAACTCTTGATTTAAGTCAAGGCTTTTATGCCGCTGTTTTAAACGGACAGAAAGAGTTAATAGTTAAACATTCCTGGGTTTCGGAAAACGAAAAATTTACAGAAATCCATAAAATTAACCCTGATAAAGATGATTTGTTAAAAAAATCAATTAAAAACAAGGCTTCAAATACTTCAGCTGTAATCGTAGACAACGATACAGGAGAATCCCGATCAAAACTTATAACTCCTATCATTTATAATAACGAAATTCTGGGTATTCTGTCTTTTCTTCATGCCGTATCAAAAAAGCACTGGCATAAAGAAGAGATAACCATGATTGAAGGTATATCAGCGCAGCTTGCCTCTGCAATTAATCAGGCAAAATTGTTTAATGAACTTGAAGAACAAAAACTTGATCTTGAGAAAGCGCTTTTGGAATTAAAACAAACCCAATCTCAACTTATACAATCGGAAAAAATGGCTTCTCTTGGTCAACTGGTGGCAGGAGTGGCTCATGAAATAAATACCCCTATGGGTTCAATTAAAAGCAATAACGATATTTTTATAAAATGTATTCAGAAAATCAAAACAGTTTCTTCTGAGTCGGAAATGACAAAATATTCAGAAATACTTGACGATACGTTAAAAGTAAACGCAGAGGCGATAAAAAGAATTAATTCTATAGTAAAGGCTTTGAAAAACTTTGCGCGTCTTGACGAAGCTGAATATAAAGAAACAGACATTCATGAAGGAATAAAAAGCACTTTAATGCTTATTAACCACGAGATTAAAGGGAAAATCCGAATAATTGAAGAATTCGGAAACCTGCCGTTGATAAATTGTTATCCAAACCAGCTAAATCAGGTGTTTATGAATATTCTTGTAAATGCCTGTCAAAGCATAGAAAAAACAGGTTCGATAAAAATAAAAACAGAAAATTATGACGATAAAATTAAAATAATAATTTCCGATACAGGTAAAGGGATTCCTGAAGGACATCTGGAGCGTATTTTTGATCCCGGATTTACAACAAAAGGTGTTGGAATCGGGACAGGGCTGGGGCTTTCTATATGTTATCGAATAATAGAACAGCACAAAGGCTCTATAAAGGTAGAAAGCCTTGAGGGGAGGGGCTCAGTATTTACTATAGAAATGCCAAAAAATTAGAATTTATTTTGATGCTTGCATTATATATTTTAAGTTTTGTAATAAATCAAAATAAGCTATAATTAAATAGAACCTATGTGTAAAAAAAAAATCACATAGCAATGTTAAGTTTTGTAAAGAAAACGAGAATGATGCTTGAAAATATGATATTATCAATAATGTAATTAGTGTTGAGTTTACGCTTAATTAATATTTGTTTACATAACTAATATGACACAAACAATCTTAATAGTATAAATTTAACAAAACTTAATATTTGGACCTCAATTTAGCAATTTTTTTTATAACAATGTTTTTAATAAAATGGAAGCTATATTAAAAAGTCATTGTGTTTTTAAAAAAAAATTAATTAAACAAGTCCTGCTAATTGAAGGATTGCTCTGTAATGTAATGTAATGTATAAGTAATGCTGGAGGAAGTAATCTAGATGGCTATTAAATCAATAAACAGAAAGAAAAAAAATGAGAAAACTTTTGAAGAGTTAGTACATGACTTAAAAGTCAGTAACTCAGAAAAAGTTCGCTACAATGCCGCAAGAGTTTTAGGCGAATTAAGCAATGCCGAAGCTGTTGAACCATTAATTGAAGCATTAAAACATGATAAAAATGGCTCAGTCAGATTATATGCAGCAAGAGCTCTTGGTGAACTGGGAGACATTGATGCTACTCAACCGTTAATTTCTTCACTTAGAGAAGATCGTAACGTTGATGTAAGAGTTAGAGCCGCTCGTGCTCTTGGTCGTCTTGGCGGCGAAGAAGTTGTTACCCCTTTAGTAGAAGCTCTTAATGACGAAAATAGTCAGGTTTGCGTTACAGCAACTGATGCGCTTATCGAAATTGGCGATATTGCTGTAGAAGCACTGATTACTTCTCTCGTTCATGAAAAAATTAACGTAAGATGTGATGCAACAAGAGCACTCGGTGAGCTTGGCAGCACAAAAGCTGTTGAACATATTATTAAAATGCTTAAAGACGAGTGGGTAAACGTAAGAATTTACGCTGTTACTTCACTTGGTAAATTAGGCGATGTTGAAGCAGTTCCTGCACTTATCGAAGTATTGCAGAATACTCAGGAAAACGAACTTGTTAGAGCCGGTGCGGCTGCTGCACTTGGTGTGCTTCGCGACCAGAGAGCTTTATTACCGCTCAGAGAGCTTATAATGAAAGCTGAAGAGCTTGGCGAATTAGAAGATACTGCTTTAAAAGCTTTCAAAAAAATTATGGCGGCTAATTGGCAAAATGTTCCAGGCGCTATAAATAAAAAAATGGCAGTTGCCAAGTAAATAATAAAAATAAAGAATATAAAGAGAAGACGGTTTTTATAAACCGTCTTCTCTTTATTAAAAGAAAATTTTTTAGCAGCTTTTTCTGCAAATTTTAAAATATATAATATAATATAAAAAGAAAATAAAAAGGCTGAATCATGACTGATAAGAAAAAGAAAGTTATTTCTCTTGCCAATGCGCGGGATAAAGAAAAAACATCCGACAAAAGCATTGAAAAACAAGATAAAAAAGAAGCTCAGGAAATGGTCTACTGTTCATTTTGCGGCAGACCGAACCATATGGTCATAAAAATGGTAAAAGGACCCGGTGTAAATATTTGCTCAGAATGTATAATGGTCTGTGTGCAATACTTCATGATGGAAGATCGCATTCCCTCTTCGGAGGTACAAAAAATTCTGGACAGTTTCTGGCAAGGTGTTAAAAAATAATGACGTTGAGAGATTTATCAAAACTGCAAATTAGATCAGAAGTTCTGCTTATGCTTCAAAAGCTGATTTCTTTGGATGAAATGTCTAAAGAACAGCTGGATAATAATTTAATTAAATTTCGCTCTATCAAAGATATTGGTTATGTTGTTGATGTTCTTGTAAAAGAACTGGCTAGAGCCAATTACAAAAAAGGTCAGATAATAAGCCTTTTTGTTCAAGAATTGGGCGATCTGGATTCTGTTAAGGATGTATTATGGTCATATATTAAATCGCCAAACTATTCTGATGAATTAAAAGACCTTTCGGGACTTATTTTGAAAAGCCTTGGAGATCAAACCGATCCTGAAGAATTTCTGAATTATCTTGAAGACCCTAAAGCTATTGTTGATAAAGAAACACAAAAACTTCTGGAAGTAGCTTCCACAAATCCTGAAGCACAGATAGATTTTCTCGATTTTTTATTTTCATTGCCTGAATCTGAGCAAATAAATCTCGTTAACTCTCTTAAAGATGATTATTCCAGTGAATACCTTGTGAATATTGTCGTTCCTGCGCTGGAAGCTAATCCTGCTCCAAAGCTTGAAGAAGAACTTGTGAAAATTCTCGGAGAAACGCGCTCGGTTTTTGCTGTCCCTGCATTAAACGATGTTTTGAAATATTCAAAAAGTGAATTTATAAAAAAACACGCTCAAAAAAGCCTTAACATGCTTAAATTATCCGGAGTAAACATTAATAAGGAAAACAAATATCCCGCCAATGCTCCTATTACCCAATGTTCTATCGTTTATGAATGTCATACAAATGTTATCGACGGTATAGGAAATCAAGGCTTTATTATCAGCAGGATAAAACCAAATCAGGACGTATTAATGTTGAATGTTGTTGTTAACGATATTCACGGGATTTTAGATTGTTTTGGCTTTTATGGAATAAGTAAACAGGATTTTTCCAGAATTGTAGAAAAATTTCAAGAAGCGTCCACCAGATTTTTTGTTTCGCCTGAATACTGTAAATTAAAGCTGGATGAGGCAGAAAAAATTAATAAAGAAAACAATTTGCCGATTCCTTACGAATATGCGGCATGGAAATCTTTAATAAGTGATATATCTGCTCTTGAAAATAATTTTGAAGAATTAAGCAAAACCTGGGTATCAGAAGATTTAATTAACGAAGCAAATTTGCTGTACAAATTTCCTGATTTCAAACACTGGTTTTTTGAAGAAGAAGACCATCCTTTAATTAACGAAACCCTTAATGCTTTGATAAAGGAAATAAGTGAAAAAAATGATTATTTTATCGATAATCAGGCCGAATTAACAAATTGGTTTGAATTAAATACAGACAAGTTGTTGGACCAATTGTTCAGTAATGATGAAATTAAAAATATTTATAAAAAACGGTTACTGGATTTGTCTTATTTGTTTGATCTTCAGGATTTGCAACTGTTCAGAAATATAGTTGCTTCTCTGGCATGGAGCATCACTCCGGAAAACAGTTATGATATTAAAAGGATTAATTTCTTTAGAGAAATGATAAAAAGAACTATTTTAGAAGGTTTTATCAGGTATCAATACAAAATTGATCAAGGCTCGGCTGAAACATTCAGTCTGGCTAAAAAGAAACAGGATGGTTTCGCTAAAACCTTGCAGGGTAAGGACTTGAGTCAAGTTGTTCACTTGCTGTGCAATTTGTAATTAAGGTTTTTTATGGATTATAAAAGATTTTTAGGATTAGACATAGGGACAAAGAGGATAGGTACTGCTATAAGTGATCCTCTGGCTATAACCGCACAGCCTTTAAAAGTAATATCGCGAATTCCTGAAAATAAAGCAATTGAAGAAATTAAAAAGATTTGTAACGAATATAACGTAGAAACCATAGTAGCAGGCTTACCCAAAAATATGGACGGTACTCTGGGTTTTCAGTCCGAGGATGTCATGGCTTTTGTTGAAAAAATAAAGAATAAGACAGGCACAGAGATTAAACTTGAGGATGAAAGGCTTACCAGCAAAGCAGCGGAAAGATTTTTGATTGAACAAAATAAAAAACCTTCCAAAAATAGAGGACTAATTGATATAACTTCTGCTATACTAATTCTGCAACAGTATCTTGATAAAAGGAGTAGATAAAATGGAAAACAATGATATGGAAAACAAAATAATAAGAACACAGGATGAAAATGGAGAAATTTTCAGCTTTGAACTAATTGACGTTGTTGAGTTTAACGGGCAAGAATACGGGCTTTTGGTGCATGTTGATGAAGAAGGCGAAGAAGAAACTAAACCTGATTCTGAAGATGAAGAAGATGAGGATGAAGAAGAAGTTGTCATTATGAGATTAAACAAAGAAAATGACGGCTATGTTTTTGAAACAATCGAAGATGATGAAGAATTTAACAGTCTTATTGAATTCATTGAATCTGAAGAAGATGAAGATGATGAAGACGACGAATAAAAACTAAAACAAATATAGTATTTAAAAAAGTTTGTTTCATTCTTTAAGAAGCAAACTTTTTTATTATTTTAAAAAATAAAAATTTAGAAATTTTTTCTCATAGAGTATAATAAATTTATCATGAGTTTAAATTATTTTTTTATAAAACAGCTTAAAATGAAGGCGTAAAATGTACTACGATAGTGGCAAATTATATGTAGAAAAAGATGATCAGTGCATAAGTTGCAAAAATTTCGCCAAGGGTGTGGCATGTCCTCTTTTGCATGCGTTGGGACTCGGAGTTGTTAGTCTTGACGGGGATTTGAACGTAACAGATTGCGGATTTTATGAAGAATTCAAACGGCATCTTAAAATTGTAGATATTGGAAAACAATCTAAAAAGGAATAAAACAATGGCACCAACGTTTCAGGAAATTATTCATAAACTTAACGAATATTGGTCAAACTATGGCTGCATAATTCAACAGCCTTATGATACCGAAAAAGGGGCAAGTACAATGAATCCCGCCACTTTCCTCAGGGTATTAGGGCCTGAACCGTGGAATGCTGCGATGGTTGAGCCATGCAGACGTCCTACAGACGGGCGTTATGGAGAAAATCCAAACAGGCTTCAGCATTATTTCCAGTATCAGGTAATTTTAAAACCTTCTCCTGAAGATGCGCAGGATGTTTATCTCAAGAGTCTTGAATATTTAGGTATCAAGCTTGAAAATCATGATATAAGATTTGTAGAAGATAATTGGGAATCGCCGACCCTCGGGGCATGGGGTGTTGGTTGGGAATTTTGGCTTGATGGAATGGAAGTTACCCAGTTTACATATTTTCAGCAGGCAGGCGGAATTGAAGTAAAACCTGTTGCGCTTGAGCTTACTTATGGTCTTGAAAGAATTGCCATGTATCTTCAGGAAAAAGACAGTGTTTTTGATATTCAATGGAATGATAAGGTTAAATACGGAGAAATTTATCTTCAGAATGAAATAGAACAATCCAAATATAACTTTGAATGCTCCACTCCTGAAATTTTATTTAACCTGTTCGATCTTTATACAAAAGAAGTTGATAATTGCCTTAATGCCGGGCTTGTGCTTCCTGCTTATGACTTTGTGTTGAAATGTTCGCATACTTTTAATTTGTTAGATGCAAGAGGAGTCATCAGCAAGGATGAACGAACAAATTTTATAAACAGAATCAGAAGAATGGCAGAGAGAACCGCTAAACTTTATTATAAACAAAGAGAAGATATGGGATTTCCTCTTCTTAAAACTGCTAATACCATTAAAACTTAAAATTTTTATGTTTTAGACAATCTAAGTTGAAATTTATAGTATATTAAATAGTTTATTGGAACTATACTTATTATTAATGCTGAAATTTTTATTTGGCATTCAAAAAAGAAAGGTTTCAGCATGTTTTTTTCAAAATTGCTTAATAAAACTGAAAAAATTTTAGAAACAACCCGGATTGAACAGAAAAAAATCGATAAAAATCATTTTATAATTATTGTTGAAAAAATATTTGGGTTGCTAAACAATGGAATTGTGCTTAAAAAGCAAGCCGGAATTAGTCTTGAGTGTTGCAATGATATAAAAACCTCTATAAATAATGTAACAGGTGAGCAGGAAAATATTTCAAGTTCAGTAGAAGAGGTTACAGCTACTCTAAATGAATTTGCTGCAACTATTTGTAATGATGCTGAAAGATGCGTTAGTCTTTCAAAAAAATCTAATGAAATTCATTCAATAACTTTGGAAGGTAACATACGTACTGTTGAAGTACAAAAAGAATTTGATAACTTAAAACACTCTTTTACTGATCTTGATGAGCAAATGAATTCTTTAAAAACAGCATCTGAGCAAATAGGAAAGATAATAGGGGCAATTAAAATAATTGCAAGTCAAACAAATTTATTGGCTTTAAATGCTGCAATAGAAGCTGCAAGAGCAGGAGAACACGGAAGAGGTTTTGCCGTTGTTGCGGACGAAGTAAAAAAACTTGCAGTAAAAACTCAACAACTTACTGAACTTGTTGAAAATGAAATTAAAAATATTCAAAATATATCAAAATATAGTATTAATGCTTCGAAAAATACGTTTAATACTCTTGCAATAAGTCAGGAAGAGTTTTCTAAACTATCAGATAATTTGCATCTTGTAACTGATGAGATAAGTGTGATGTCTACAGATATTGCACTTATCTCCGAAAATTATGAACAGGCTAGTGCATGTGTAGAAGAAATGAGTGCTACTATGCAAAGTCTAAGTGCTTCAATGCAACAAATAACAGCAGAAAGCAATGAAGTAAGAGTTAAAACGGATGAATTATCCACTAAACAGTCTGATTGTTTGAATCTATCAGTTGAATTAATCGACGTTATCTGTAATTTTTCACCGGAAGAAAAGAGTGTCTTCCTTGATAAAAGACTGGAAGATCATCATAATTGGGTAGCCTCATTAAAAAAAGCCATTGATAATAAAAATCCGAATGCAGAGTTGCAGCTTGATCATACACTCTGTAAATTTGGCAAATGGTATTTCAATTATAAACCGTCAAATGCCGAAAAAAGCATTTTTAATAAAATAGACATACCTCACAAAAAAGTGCATGAAACAGGTAGATTGATATTAGCTGAAATTAAAAAAGGAAATATGACAAAAGTTGATTTACTTTTTGAGAATGAAATATTGCCGGCGGTAAGAGAAATTGAACTATTATTTAATAGTTTAAAGGAGATTGCAAATAATTCTTAGCGAGCTATAGCCTGATACTGCATTTAAATAAAATAGGAAGTTTAAAATGAATCCGTTTGTTGAAAAATTGGTTAAAGCAAGAGATTTAATCCTCGAAGTAGAAGATGAGTTGATTAGCGAAAAAAGATTTTGTCCTTATGAAATAGGTTTTACTCTGAGAAAACTTGACGAAGCAATAAATAAGCTTAAAGAGCTTCAATAAGTTTTCTTAATAATCATTTACAGGGATCAGGATAAGAGATAATCTTCGCCTACAGGAGTTAATGGGATATTAATTAATTCTTTTGATTCTGATAAAAATTAAATTTATACTTTTTGTT
>JBAWVS010000033.1 GCA_037147175.1 bacterium | reverse complement strand
TTTCGTTATTTAACGATTGTAACAAAGTGTTGCGATTTCAATGCGAAACTGTCAAGTAATATAATATATATGACAAAATACTAAAAGAGATTTAAAATAAATTAACTGCTATTTTTTTTAATTCAATATAGAAGAGGTAAATATTTTTATGAAAACAAGAGTAATGATAGTTGATGATTCTAATTTTTCAAGAATCATGCTGGCGGATATTTTAAAAGATGGAAACTGTGAAGTTGTTGGAGAAGCAGGCTCAATTCAAACACTAATTGAAACTTATAAAACCTGTAAACCGGATATAGTGACTATGGATATAGCAATGCCCGGAGCTGACGGATTTGAATGCAGCAAGGCGTTATTATTACAGGATAAACTTGCTAAAATAATTTTGGTTAGCTCAATGAAAGACGAAGCGACAGAAGCGGAAGCCAGAAAGCTGGGAATTTCAGGATATTTACAAAAACCTGTCGAAGCTGAGCATTTATTGACAATGATTAATAATGTTCTTTCACCTGATACCAATTATCAGAATCTGGTAACTTCAAGTGTAGGTTCTTTTAAAGAAGCCCTAAATCAAAGTATTACAAAAGTAACTAAAAGCACTGTAACCATAGTAGATGCTGAAACTCAGGGGAAAACAATTGTTTCTAAAGGAATTACAGTGGTTATTGGGGTTATAGGAAGAGTTTCCGGAACTATTGTAATGGATTTATCACTAGAAACTGCGGAAAAAATGGCAGAAATTATTTATAACAGAAAAATCAAAGATAAAGATGAATATTTGGATATGATAGCAGAATTTGCCAATGTAGTCGGCGGTATAGCCTGTTCTTTAGTTAACAAATTGGACAAATCCCTGCTTTTGCGAGTGACGCCGCCAAGTTTATTTTATAAGTCATCGACGGAAGCTTCGACAGAAATTATTAATCCGTCCTTACAAATGAATAGTATCACTGCTAAGGCAAAATTTGGAGATATTAACCTGAGCTTTGGTTTTAAAAAGGAGTCGATACTATGGATGTAAAACATATAAATCCTGTACTGGATGCTTTTACGAATGTTCTTTCCCAGCTTGGATTTCAAAAAGTAGAAAGACTGGGATTATCTAAAACTAAATCATTAATCATAAACAAGGGAGTTATTAGCAATATCGGTGTGATCGGTAAATTAAAAGGATCTATTGTTATCGGGATGGACACAGATTCTGCTAAAAAATTCGCATCTATTATGATGATGGGAATGGAAGTTAGCGAATTTGATGAATTAGCAACAAGTGCAATTGCTGAAATGAGTAATATTGTTTGTGCTAATGCTTGTACTAACTTTACTGAAATAGGTATCGACGGGTTAAATATTTCGCCGCCTTCAATAATTGTCGGAAAAGGTGCAACTATTAAACTGGCAGCTCCTATTTTGCTGGTTGTTAAATATAATGTCGATAATTTAGACGTAGATTTATCTATAGGCTTATTTTAAAATTTAAAATTTTTTTCACAAAATAATTATATGAGTGAATTTAATATTTTTTATTGTTTTTAAAGCTCGAAAGAATGAGGAAGTAATTCTTTTATAGAAATTTTTTGGGGGTTTCCTTTTGTACTTTCAACAATAACAGATGCATCTTTGCAAAATTCTATAATCCATTGCCTGCAAGCACCGCAGGGATAACATAATTTTGCGTTTTGGCTAAAAATTGCTATAGCAACAATTTTTGATTTTTGTCCGTCTGCAATAGCTGAAGCAATAGCTGAAGCAATAGCTGAAGCAATAGCTGTTCGCTCAGCACAAAGAGTTAAGCCGTAGCTTGTATTTTCTACATTGCATCCTGTATAAGTCTTGCCGTCTTCGTATAATACGCATGCACCTACTTTAAATTTTGAGTATGGAGAATAAGAGTTTTTAGCGGCATCAGATGCTAAATCGAGCAATTTTCGTGCTTCATTATCTTTCATAAGCTTATCTCAAAAGTTGTTGAGGTGTTTTTGAGCTGTTTTCTTCTGCTTTTTTTTCAAGAGCTGCTTTTACCAGACCATAGAACAATGGATGCGGTCTTTCAGGACGAGATTTGAATTCAGGATGGAATTGACTGGCTATAAAATATCTGTGATCTTTTAACTCAATCATTTCAACCAGTTTTTTATCAGGTGAAAGCCCTGAAAAAACAAGTCCTGACTCAGAAAGTTTATCTCTGTATGCATTATTCACTTCATACCTGTGACGGTGTCTTTCAGAAATTATGTCTTTATTGTATATTTTTTCGGCAAGCGTTCCGTTCTGTAGATGACAATTATATGCGCCAAGCCTCATAGTACCGCCGTAATCAACAACTTCTTCCTGTTCTCTCATCAAATCAATAACAGGATAAGGTGTTTCCTGATTAAATTCTGTGCTGTTAGCATCTTTTAACCCTGCCATATTTCTTGCGTATTCAATAACAGCGCATTGCATACCCAAGCAAAGTCCCAAGAAAGGTGTATTTGTGGTTCTTGCGATGTTTATTACATTAATTTTACCTTCAACACCCCTAATCCCGAAACCTCCCGGAATTACAAGTCCGTCAACATCAGCCATCGCTTCTTTTGCTTTTTTCAAATCCACACATATATCTTCTGAAGAAATCCATTTCAGCTCAATACTTGCTCCAAAAGCAGCACCGGCATGCTTTAAAGATTCAACAACAGAAATATATGCATCAGAAAGTTTTGTATATTTTCCTGCGAGTGCAATTTTTACAGTTTTATTCGGATTTTTAATACCGTTTACAATTCCTTTCCATGAATCAAGATTAGGAACTGTATTGTCTTCAATATTCAACCTTTTGAGGACTTCTTTCGGAAGATTTTGAGCTTCGAGAGCTATTGGAACTTCATAAATTGTTTTTAAATCTTTGCATTCTATTACAGCTTCCGGAGGTACATTTGTAAATAAAGCCAGCTTTGCTCTTTCTGATTGAGGAATTGATTTTGATGACCTGCAAACCAGAATATCAGGTTGGATACCTATGCTTCTAAGTGTATTTACACTGTGCTGTGAAGGTTTTGTTTTTAATTCGCCTGAAGCATTAAGATAAGGAATAAGAGTAACGTGAATAGATACTGTATTCGCAAATCCTGCTTCAACTTTAAACTGCCTTATTGCTTCTAAGAACGGTAAACCTTCTATATCTCCGACAGTTCCGCCAATTTCCGCAATTAAAAAATCAGGATTTTTATTTGCTGCTTCTCTAAGACGTGTTTTAATTTCGTCTGTAATATGAGGAATTATTTGGACAGTTCCGCCCAGATAGTCTCCGCGTCTTTCTTTTGTTATGACATTTAAGTAGACGCTTCCTGCGGTTACATTGTTAATTTTGCCAAAATTTTCATCAATAAATCTTTCGTAATGGCCTAAATCAAGATCAGTTTCAGCACCGTCGTCTGTAACAAAGACTTCTCCATGTTGGAAAGGACTCATTGTTCCGGGGTCTACATTTATATAAGGATCAAATTTAAGGATAGTAACAGAATATCCTCTGGTTTTTAAAAGCTTTCCGAGTGATGCGCCAACAATGCCCTTACCTAAAGAACTGACAACTCCTCCTGTTACAAATATAAATTTAGTTTTCTTTTCCATTTTATTTATCCGTCCTTAATTATAATTCAATTACTCGGTAATTCTGGGAACTTTGAAAAAGCCGTCTTCTTCCAGAGGTGCATTTGCAAGTATTTCATCTCTTGTATACGGCAAATTTACTTTATCTTCTCTCATTACGTTTACCATAGGTATCGCATGTGCCATTGGTTCAATATTATCTGTGTTAACTTCGCTTAACTGATTAAAATAATCGAGAATATTAGAAAACTGTTCTGTGAATTTATCTTTTTCTTCTTCTGACAACTCAAGTCTTGCGAGTTTTGCCACATGTTCTATTTCGTTTTTGGTAATCAATTTTCTGCTCCGTTACCTTATTTTATTCTATACATCATATTTTATTACGACCAAGAATAAATGGCTAATTTTTAACAATTAAAAAGGACAGAATTTTTTATGCTCTGTCCTTTTTTGAAGTGATATTCAGTTTTTAGTTTTTTTAGCTTATGCCACATAGTTAATTTTGTTTCCTGTATGAGATGCAAATGTAACTTTACTCAGTGGTTTTTTAGTGCTAAAAAAGTTTGGGACGTACTCACCATAGTTCATTTTCTTTCTTTCTGATGAGTTAAATTTCCAATCCGGTCCCGGATAAAAAATTATACTGTCAGGTAATATTCTCATTTTATTTATGCCTCATGATCTTTCTTTTAATATTGTATTTAGTACACTAATTATTTGATATTATTAATTTAACTCATCCACGAAATAATACTACCCCTAATTAGTGTAATCTTTACAATTATTAAAATAAGTGTAAAATATACAATATTTAAAACTTAATATTATGTTTTTTATATAAAGATTTTTTCTTGATATAACTGCATTTAGGCATATTTTTGTATGATAATTATTTTTTTTAATGTAAAATAATTTAAGTAGAGTAATTGTAACAAAAGATTAATTTGATGCGAGTAATTAAAGATTTGAAAAATTTAAATATAGATAAAAGCTGGACATTGTTTCTTGACAGAGACGGTGTGATAAATAAAAGACTGGTTGACGATTACGTCAAAAACATTTCCGAATTTGAATTTCTCACAGGAGTGCCTGAAGCAATTAAAAAATTCTCAGATGTTTTTGGGAGAATTTTTATCGTTACAAATCAACGCGGCATTGCAAGAAAAATTATGACTGAAAATGATCTTGAATTGGTTCATGGTTTTATGATAGACGGCATCAACAATTCGGGCGGAAGAATAGACAAAATATATTTTTGTCCTCATGATCGAGGTGAAAATTGCGGATGCAGAAAACCTGAAATTGGTTCAGCATTGAAAGCAAAGCAGGATTTCCCCGAGGTTGATTTCAAAAAATCAATAATGGTCGGTGATACTTCTTCTGACATACAATTTGGTAAAAATGCAGGGATGTACGCTATTAAAGTTACATTAAAAAAGAATGAAAATGACGCAGAAATTTTTTCTGTAAACTCACTGTCAGAATTTGCAGAAATGCTTTAATGCCAGGTTATTCCCATGTTATAATTCGTTCTAATTCCTGTGCCGTTTCACCATTGTACAATTTCGCTTGTATAACTTTTTTGTTATCCAGAATATAAATATATGGAATTGAAGACGGAAAATCCAGTCCCAAAGCATTGGCTTTTTGTTGTGAAGCTGCAAAATCAATATCAAGATCAATAAAACCTATATTAAGATGATTTGCCGCTGTAGAACAGGCGTTTCTCGCTTCTCTGCATTTTAAATTCCAGCTTGAGCAAAATAGAACAACTTGCTGTTGAGCTGCATAAGTAACAGAACTAAGCAAAATTCCCGTTAACAACATAAAAATCGAAAAAACTTTTGTAAGTGATTTATTGTTTTTCATTTTTTTATCCTTTTGATAAAGATGATTAATTATCTTTTAATCCTGATTTTATTAATTTAATATCCTTGCTTAATTTTATTTTATCGCCTATTTTTATATTAAATTTTTCACAAAATCCCTTTTGAAATTCTAAAACTGTATCAATTTTATATTTTGAAACATAAAGAGGACAGGGATCTTTTTCACAAACAGGAACTTCTTTATATATTGTAACAATTTTATCATTATAAAGAAAGACTATATCCAGAGAAATTTTCATATTTTTCATCCAAAAATTTTTATAATCAGGGTTTTTAAATAAAAATATCATTCCCTGATCTTCTGCAATTTTGTCTATGTACATTAATCCCTGAATTTTTTTTTCAGGTGTATCTGCTACATTAAGAAAAAATTTTTGATTATTAATTATTCCAAAATCATATTTATTTAGTTTTAGTTCGTTAGCACTAGAAATTTTTAGCTGACAAACAAGTAGCATGAGTATAGAAATTGTTATAGTTGCTATTTTTTTCATAATTTTAGATTTTCCGGATTAAAATTTATTATACATGATTGGTTCATAGAATAAACTGTTTAGGATAATAATCTTTAGAAACAAATATATGCAAAATACTTTACATGCAGTAGTATTAATTATACTCAAACATGTATACTTTAGTAAACAAATAATTGAAGGATAATCAATGAAATCAAAAATTTTTTTACCTGCCTCAATTGCCCTGTTAGTATTATGTTCACCGGTTCTTGCAAAAAGTATTTCGCTTGACGAATTGCAAAACTCACAAGCAAATTTTAAGCCGGCAGTCAATATTACTGCAAAAGAAATTCAAAGCGGAAACTGGGCTTACAAATCATTGGAAAATATTACCAGAAAATACGGTTTACTGGTAGGTGATGCAGGAGAAAAATTTGACGGTTCAAAGCCTTTAACGAGAAATGAAGCTGCTGTTATTCTTGTTAATTTGATTGGAAAAGTAGAGCAGGAAAAATTAAGCCTTGATGATTCTGAAAAAACTCAGATTGATATACTTAAAAATGAACTTTCTGAAGAAATAACAGCACTTACAGGAAGAGTTGCTGTTTTAGAAGATTCTGTAGGCAAATTGCAGGGATCTGTCAGCAACATTGAAAAATCAAATACTAAAACGCTTAAATATGGATTTGGTGAAGATTTTAAGATTAACGGGGGTATACAGTTAAGATATAATGGTATTGCGCAAAAAGGAGCCGACAGTTCTTCATTCCCTCCTAACTTCTCAATACCTCTTTCTGACTTGCGCATTTCGGGGAAAATGGCTCCGCACTTAAATTATTACGCACAGTATGTTCCATCAACCACCTGGGGTGGCTCTACATCTACAACTACCACTGGAGGAACTATTGGTGATATATATGTTTCCACTGATATAATCAAACATCATACAGTAGTCCTCGGTCAAAACAGGATACCTATAGGCATAGAAGGCACATTATCACCCTATGCACTTGATACAATAGAAAGATCTCAAATCTCAAGAAATTTAAGCAATTACAGAGATATGGGTATTAAAATTGTAGGAAACTGGCCTTTATTTGATTATACTTTAGGGACTTATAACGGAGCAGGACAAAACTATAAAGATTATTCAAATGATTTAGCTATAGGCGGATGGATTACGGCAAAACCGTTATACAAATCACCTCAATATGGAAAACTTGAATTAGGCGGCGGTGCTTATAGACAGAATAATGGAAACACAACAAATACTGCTACTTCAACAAGATATGAATCTCAAACTTACAGTGCATTATTAGCTTACAAATACAAAAAAGTGGGCTTTAAAAGTGAATGGGCTTACAAACGTGGATATACAGCTCTAAACCAAATTGCAAAAGGTATGTTCGCTGAAACCACTTATGATTTTTCTCCAAAAATCCAATTATTAGCTAAATATGACATCTTTAACCCCAGCAATAAACAAAATTGCAATACAGAATACACTTTAGGCACAAATTATTTCTTTGCGGGAAATAATATCAAACTTCAAATGGATGCCGTTGCTGTTAGCAATCAAGCAGGTAAAGACAGTAAAAGATTGATGATTCTTACACAATATATGTTTTAAATTTGTTCTTAAAATTTTCAGCCTGCTCAAGAAGTTTAGCTGCAAAATTTAATGAATTTTCATCATCATTAGAGCCGCTTGCTAGTCCTGCAAGGGCTCTAATTTTTTCATCCTGATTTAAATCTTGAATAATAATATTTGTAGTGTTATTCTCCTGAATTTTCTTTATATAAAGGTGTTTATCGGCCATAGCAGCAATAATCGGCTGATGGGTTATACACAAAACCTGCTGGCTGATTCCAAGCTCTGCAACGGACTCTGCAACCGCCTGAGAAGTTTTTCCGCTAATTCCTGTGTCTATTTCGTCGAAAATTACAGTATTAACCTTATCTGCTTGAGCAAATATAGTTTTTATAGAAAGTATAACCCTTGAAATTTCTCCACCGCTGGCAATCTTTGAAAGAGGTTTTAAAGGCTCTCCGATATTTGGCGAAATTAAAAATTCAACATCATCTTTGCCTTTGTTTGAAAGGTCTTTTGCAGGTTCAATACTGATTTTAAACTGTACTTTTGGCATTTCCAGTTTAACTAGTCTATTTTCAATCAGCACTGAAAGTGTTGAGGCGATTTTTTCTCTTGAAACTGTTAATTTTTCAGCTAAAATTTCTGTTTCTTTTTGTAATTCAACAACTTTTTTGGATAATTCTTGAATTTTTTCGTCGCTAAAATTAATTTCATTTAGTTCTTTTTCGAACTTTTCGAGATTTTTCAGCACGTCAGATAGTTCTGAGCCGTATTTTCTCTTTATTTTATAAAGAAGTTCAATTCTTTCTTCAAGTTTTTTAAGCTTTGCAGGGTTGGTTTCGAGATTTTCTGCGTAATCTCTAAGTTCATTTGCAGCTTCTTTAAGGTTTACCGTACTTGAATCAATAATTTCTGCAAGTTTTGACAGATTTTCATCAAACTTAGAGGCTTTTATTAGTTTGTTTTTGAGAGAATTCAATACATCAATCAAACTGCTATCCTGATTATACAGGAGTTCATAACCTGAAAAAGTTACTTCTTTTAATTCTTCCGAATTAATCAAAATTGATCTTTCATTCATTAACTCATCATATTCATTAATATTTTTTATTTTAGCCGCAGTGATTTCTTCGATCTGAAATTTAAGAAAATCAATTTTTTGCGATCCTGCTTGGACTTGCAACTGTGCAATTTCCAGCTCTTTCGCGATTGATTTATATTCAAAAAAAATATTTTTATAGCTGTTTAATAAATCTTTATATTCGCTGCTGCCGTGGCTATCAAGTAAATCTATATGGGTTTTTGAATGGATATAGTTATAAGTTTCGTGCTGGCTGTGAATATCAACAAGAAAGCTTCTTAATGTTTGGACAAAATTCTGCGCAACAAGTATTCCGTTTATTCTGGAACGTGTTGCATTTTGAGTGATTTCTCGAGAAATAACAAGCAATTTATCGTCTTCGACTTCGATACCGTTTTCTTCCAGAATCTCAAAAGGAAAACCAGCATTAATCTTAATAGTTAATTCAATAAAAGACTTGCTCGCACCTGTTCTGATTTGATCTTTGGAAGCTCTCGCACCAAATGCAAGATCAATCGCATCAATAATTATACTTTTTCCTGAACCTGTTTCTCCGATAAGTACGTTTAAGCCTTTATCAAAGCTGATTTGCAGCTCTTCAATCAAAACAAAGTCTTTTATAATTAAGGTTTTAATCATTCTAAACCGTTAAATCTTTTCTTATTACAGATTGGGATAAGTCCCTACCTCAAGGTTATTTTAACATATAAAAAGAAGAAAAAGACTGTAAAAATATTAGAGTCTTTTTCTTCTTTTATTCGGTTTTAAGATTTAAATATTGCCTTGTAAGTCATCTGTAACACTAAAATAAATTTCTGCTATTTTATGCAATGCTTCTGAATTATTTTTTAAAGCATATTTTTCTCTCAGCTTGTTGAAAACATTTTCAACTAACGGGGTAACTCTCAATTCTTGTCTAAAGCCCGGTTTTTTATTCGGTCCTCTTTTCGATATTTTTCTCTCAGTCATCTCAACCCCATTTACTCACTTTAGTGATTTATACTAATTAATATTAATCAGTATTTACAATGTATAAATTGATTTGTAAATAATGATGTACACATTGTTTTGTAATACAATATTTTATCTCTCAAATGTGTCTAAAAATCAATATCAGTTGTTTAAATCATTCTCAAATATTAAAACTGTCGATAAGTTAAATAAAATTTATAAAGTGGTATAACACTGCATTCTGATTATTAAATTGATGATTATGTAATCACAATCATTGTTTATAATTATTATAAAAAATATTAAGAATTATAAATTGTCAACAAAGTTTTCAATTTCATGTACAGTATTATATACATGCGGAGATATCCTTAATGCATTTCCACGTTTTGAAACTTGTATATTTTGCTGTACAAGTTTTTCAAAATCAGCATTAATATTTTTTGTTTTAAAAGAAATAATTCCCGACCTACAAAAATCTTCGTTTATTGTAAGCAATTCAATATTTTTCTTCTCAAGAAGAGTGCAGGCATATTTTGAAAGACTTAAAATTCTGTTTTCTATATTATTAATGCCGTATTTGTTAAAAAGCTCCAGACTTGCTCCTAATGTAAGAATCCCCGGCAAATTCATGCTTCCTTCTTCAAATTTCTTGGCAGATTTTTCCAGATCAAAATGGATATTTGTAAAATCCAACGGATTTATTACGCTTTTCCAGCCGACAGTTACGGGATGGATTTCGTCAAGAATATTTTTATTACAGTACAAAAACCCTGCGCCTTCTGCGGCAAGAAACCACTTATGCCCATCTGCCGCCAAAAAATCAATGTCTATTTCGTTTACTTCAAGTTTTAATGCCCCTAAGCCCTGTATTGCATCTACGCAAAAATATATTTTTCTGCCGTATTGGTTTGATTTGTTGTGACAGATTTTAGAGATTTGGGCTAAATCCGCTTTATAACCGTTTGTAAATTGTACCCAGCTGACTGAAACAACACGTGTTTTCTCATCTATAAGACTTTCGAGTTTGCAGGTGTCAATTATTCCATTATCGCAATTTAAAAATTTTACATTTACGCCTTTTTTTTGCAAATTAAGCCACGGATACACATTAGAAGGAAATTCTATTTCTGGAATTATTATATTATCGCCTTCCTTAAAGTTTATTCCGTTGGCAAATATCGATAAACCTGCTGATGTACTTTTTATAAAAGCAATTTCTGAGGGGTCTGCACCTATAAACTTTGCGAAATTTTCCCTTATCTTTTCAGTTTTTTCGTACCAGTAAGTATAATTTTTTATACCCTGATTCAAAAAATGTTCTGTATATTCTTCAAGGACCGCTTTTGAAGCGTTATGAAGAGGTGCTACAGCAGCATGATCCAGATAAATCAGGTTTTTTGTTACAGGAAAGTTTTTTCTTATTTCGTTGACGTCTATCACAGCGATATTCCTATATTTGGTTTTGCAGGACCGGCAATTAATTATATCTTAAATAATGCCGATTAAATAAATATATTGACAAATGCACACGCTATAATAATAATTTTAAAAGAAGGATATAATATGCAACAAGACAACATAGTTAAAAATAGAGATAAACTGGTAATTTTAAACGGTGAAACAAATATTTTTGATTCACTTTATCATATTAATGAAGAAAATTACGAAGTAATTGCTATTTTAACAAATAATAAATTTGAACAGGGTTATAAAATTAATAATATTCCTATTTTACCTGTTGACTCAATTAAAGATTTAGAGGTTAATTCAGTTTTTATCAGTTCTGTAAAACATAGGGCTTCTATTTATGAACAAATTGCAAAATTCAACATAAAAGACCTTAAAGTGTTTTATAACATTAAAATGCTGGATTCGAATATTTATTTAAAATCTATAGATTACGATAAAAATAGATTGATTAATAAAGAAATGAGTATAATTAACAATCAATGTTTTGGCGCAAATTTATACAAAAAATTGGATTTGAACTATAAATCTCCGTTTTGCTGGATGTATTTTGAAGACGAAGATTTTATTAAATTATTGGAAAATTTAGATTATTACTTATCATGTCCACTGACATTCAAGGATGATTATAATCTGGCTTATCCTGTCGGATTGTTAGATGATATAAAAATCTATTTTAATCATTCTAAATCGCAAAAATATGCAAGACTAAAATGGGAAGAAAGATTGCAGCGCTTCAATAAAGACAATTTTTTTGTAGTAATGAAACTTGAAAAATCAGATAACTCAGAAAGTTTGGCAAATAGGTTTGTTAATTTGAAAATTAAAAATAAGCTGCTTGTTACTAATTTTGATTTTGAAAACAAAGATTGTTTAAATTTGAAATATTGGAGGATAATAACTCCTGAATATCAACACTTTTGGGAATACACCAATTCAACTACTTTTTATAATTTTGACTTTATAGAATGGTTCAATAACAATAGATAAAAGATAAAATAATTGCGGTGAATATGCAGGAAACTTCTGAAAAAATTAAAAATCAAATTATTAATACGGCAATTCCTGACGGATTCAAGGCATTTCACAACTTTAACGATGAAATTCTTTCTAATAACTGGAAAAAACTTTATAACAAAGGGGCAAATTATAATTTGTCTTATGAATGGTGCAGTATCTGGTTTAAGCATTTCGGGAAAAAACAAAAATTATCTGTTATTACTCTCTGGAAAAACAATGAGCTTGTACTCTTAGCCCCTTTTTACATCAGAGGAGGCAGGCTGACACTTATTGGCACAAAACCAGATTTGTATGATGAGTTAAATATCCTGTATCAGAAAACTGAAAATATTGATGAATTAATTGATTATTTGCAGCATAACAAGCTGGAAATAAATTTCAGGTACGTAAACAGTGAATCAGAATTTGGTAAAACTATAGTTAAAAGATTCTCCCAGAGAGGAATCAGGCAAGTTTCCCATGTCTTAGAAACAAAGCCGGTTATTTTAAAAGATAAATTCGGTTTTAAAAGAAAACAAAAAGACGATAATACAAGATGCAAAAACAATGCTGTTAAGCTTTTTGGAGAAGCCTTAAAATTCGAATTTCAGGCTGAAAGAAAAAAAGAATACGTGGAAGAATTTATAGAATTTCACAAAGCAAGATGGGGCGGCGGTTTATTTTCCAAAAAGCCTAAAATAGCTGATTTTTTGCAGGATTTAGTTCTAAATACTGATTTTAGTGTTTTATCAAGGTTATCGCTGGAAAAATCAGACAAAACAGTTGCATATCACTTTGGATTTATGGATTCTGCCAAAAAATTCTGGTCAAGTATGCCGACTTACGACATAAATTATAAACAAATTTCTCCGGGAAAAGTTCTTTTGTATGACTTAATTTCAGAAATATTTTCATTAGAAACAAAAGAGGAAGATGTAAACGGCAAAGCTTGGAACTTATCACCTCATAATACAGAGAAATTCGACTTTGGCAGAGGCTCTGAGCCTTATAAAAACTGGTTTTCTAATTATGAAGAAATTTTGTTCAATATAACAACTTTTCAGACCAAGAAAACTATTATGAAAATTAGGAATTTAGTAAATAAAATTTTACGGTAATTTTGTCTTGAAATAACTGCTGTTAAAATCCAAAAACGGTCGATTGACAAAACGATTTAAATTTTAATAAGACAGCTTCTTATTATTTATTATTGTGATTTATCGAATAATTTCAAATGTTCTCTGGTTTTAGTTTCATTAAAATGATTTAAAAAAGTTTTGTTATCCATTTCTATAATAAATGTTTGATATTTTTGCAACTTTTCAATATCTAAAAAATTTCCCGATGTAACAGGACTAACGTATATAATATCCTTATTTATTTTACAAATAGAATCATTAAGTGGATGATCCAAAAAGCTCATTCTAACTGTCTCTTTACAATAAGCTTTTATTTAGTTATTTAGGTTGAATTCTATTTGCAAATTCTTCATATTCTCTTATAAGCTCTTTTCCTGATGAAAGAATCTTATTCCAATAAGGATTGGTTGCATCAACTTTTCTTACCAGCTTCGGTATAGTAGAAGTACTATTGATCCGCGGGTTGATTTTTTTATATACAAAATTTACCGGAAAATTAAGACCTCTTAACTTCCTCTTAGAAGCACCAATCTCTAATGAAAGATTATCTCTTCCATCATGTTTAGCATGTAATATCAGCTCATCAAGTGCGCTTTCAGCAGTCGGACTTATTTCTCTGATAACTTCTTTTTTGAATAAAGTATTCACATTTGCACTAAAAGAAGGTCTGTTTGGGGTTATGTTCATTTTTTGCCCTTTCGGTATTTAATATATTTTATAAATTAATCTTCTAACAATAGAAAGATCGTGAAAATAAAAAGTGACATCTTAACTCAATAAATTTTTTATTATTTAAGAAAATCCGCTCTGAGTCTTATAATTTCAAATATAACTTATCTTAATTTTTCTTAATATTGTTTATATTAGTTGTGGTTGATATAATTATGACTGTAAAAGCTTGCTTGGTATTATCAGGCATACTATTTGAAATAGAAAAGATATTTAAAATGATGCAAAATTATTCTCTAAGAGAACATACAACGCTAAAAATAGGCGGAAGTGCAAAAATTGCTTATCTTCCCACTTCGGTAGAAGAAATTAAAGAAATAAAAAATAATTCTGAGGGCAAGAAAATAATTGTAATAGGTGAAGGCTCAAATCTGTTGGTATCTTCTCAGGGAGTGGAAGAAAAGGTTGTCTTTACAAAAAATCTTAAAAAACATGAATTTATTGATGATTTAACAATAAAAGCAGAATGCGGGCTTAAATCTGCCAGTTTGGCTAAAATTCTTCTTGAAAAAAATCTTTCCGGCATGGAATTTATGATAGGAATCCCGGGTTCTGTTGGTGGAGCAGTTACTATGAATTCATCAGCTCACGGGCAGGCAATAGAAGACGTTATAGAATCCGCAGAAGTTCTGGATTTAAATACTGGCGAGATTATTTTTCTTAATAAAGAAGACTTAAAACTAACTTACAGAAATTCTTTTGTCGAAAAAAACAGGCATTTAATACTAAATACGGTATTTAAGCTGAAAAAGGCAGAAAATAAAGAAATTTTAGAAAAAATGGAATTTCATATAAAATACAGAAAAGATAATCATCCGGCTTTGACTGAACCAAATGCAGGCAGCACATTCAGAAACCCTGATAGAGGAGTTTATTCAGGTAAGCTTTTTGAAGAATTGGGTGCTAAAAATTGGAAAGAAGGCGGAGCAAAAGTTTCTGAAAAACATTCCAATTTTCTTATAAATACAGGAAATGCTACTTCTCTTGATGTTTCAAGGCTTATGCACAGAATGCATTCAGAAGTAAAAGATAAATTTGGCTATGATCTTATAGCTGAGATCAGATATATCGGTGTACCTACACAGGAAGAGGCAGAGATATGGAAAAATTTCACAGTTCATTAATAGATAAAAGCAAAAAAATAGGCGTTCTTTGCGGTGGAATGTCCAACGAACGAGAAGTTTCGCTCAGGTCAGGCAAAAATTGTTTTGAAGCTTTAAAAAGATTAGGCTTTGAAAATACTGAAATAATAGACGTTGATAGAAATATTGCTAAAACATTGATTGAAAAAAAGATAGAAGTCGCTTATATAGCCCTTCATGGTAAATATGGCGAAGATGGTTGTATTCAGGGATTGCTTGAAGTAATCGGGATTCCTTACACAGGAAGCGGTGTTAAAGCAAGTGCTATAGCTATGGACAAAGAGTTTACAAAAAGAATTTTGGATACCCAAAAGCTGCCTATAATTCCATCGATTGTTGTTAATACTTTCAATGAATTAAAAGATAAAGAAATTAATTTAAATTATCCTCTTATGATAAAACCTGTAAGTGAAGGCTCAAGCATAGGAATGAAAAAAGTAAACACTCCTGATGAGCTTGAATCAGCAATAATAGATGCTGAAAAATATAACACAGGTGTGATGCTTGA
This sequence comes from bacterium, assembly GCA_037147175.1. NCBI lineage: Bacteria > bacterium. The sequence continues at coordinate 11,481 of JBAWVS010000033.1, read as the reverse complement.
AGAATATCTCGATGGAAAATCAATTACAGTAGGAGTACTTGATCTTGAAAAAGAAACTATAGCTACACCTATACTTGAATTCCAAACAAAAACAGAGTGGTATGATTATGAAGCAAAATATACGGAAGGAATGACAAAATTTATTCTTCCTGCTGAAATTGATGAAAATTTAACAAAAAAAATTCAAGATTTGTCAATAAAATCTCACAAAGCAATAGAAGCTAAAGGAATGAGCAGGGTTGATTTTGTAGTTACAAAAGAAGGAATTCCTTTTATATTAGAAATCAACACCATTCCGGGAATGACCGATTTAAGCGACTTGCCTGCCCAATCTAAGGCAATGGGTATCAGTTATGATGAACTTGTTCAAATAATTCTTAACAGCGCCTCTACTTAGAGAAAAGGACATCTGATTTTATTTCCCATACAATTTTAACATTTCTAAAAAGTACCCATTTGTCAGGAGTTTTTTGAGATATATATATTTGCGCCAATAAATTATGCTTATCTAAAACATAGTTCACAGGTTTTGATGAAAAAATGTTTATTTGAGAAGTGCTTGAGTCTTTGTTTAAAGGCTGTTTTTCTGTAGCAAGTGTCTGCACTTGCTCACTAAAGGGTTTATTATTTTCCAAAAAATTAATTTTAATTTTTAAATAATTAATAGTATCTTTGCTTATATTGCTTAATTTAAAGCTTATTTCCGGTATAAGTATATCTTTATCTATATTTTCATTGCATTTTGCTTCTACATTATTTAGTATTATCCTATTATCAGGATTCATTTGAATATTTGTTTTCGGTTTTAGTTTATTAGCCAGTGTATAATAAAGTTCTGCCGTAATTTTATCGCCTTGCGATTCTGAAATCCCGGCTTTTTTGACTAATAATGAAAAATAACTGTCTGTACCGGAGACAGAGGGATTGAGAGTAAACGACATTTTATATTCTGCTAGTGCATTATCAATTTTTCCGTATTTTTCGTAAATCTTTGCCAGTCTGTAATGGGTTTCAGCGTTATTCCAAAAACTCAAAGACAGTTTCAATATATTAACAGAGTCCACAGGTTTATTTGCGTTTAGAAGATCATTTGAAATATCAATATAAATATCTCGTATATCTTTTTTAAGATTTAATAAATTTGGACTTTCTGATAGTTTATAATATTTGTAAGAAGTTTTGAACTTTCTGATAGCTTCTGTTTTATCTCCGTCTTTTTTAAGCTTAATGCCCCATTTATAATAAAAATCACCTATCAATTGCTGAACTTTTTTGTCTTTTATATATTTTATTTCATTGATAAAACTTTCGGCGAGTGTAAAATTATTTTCTTCTACATAAAGATTCGCAATATCTATATTTGCTTTAGATTCTGATTTATAACCCAATTCTATTGCTTTTATATATTCAACTTTAGCCAAATCCTGCTCGTCTGCATGAAGATAAAGTTCCGCTAAACGAATGTGCGCTTCATAATTTTTCGGAAAAACTCTGACGATTTTATTATAATCTTCGATTGCATATGCAATTTGTCCTTTTGCTGCTGTTTTATCAGCTTCTCTCATCATTCCAGCAACTGATGTCGGCTTATTGTTCCCGTAATAAAAAAACCAGGCAATACTTAAAATGGAAAATATTATGATGAAATATATTTTTTTAGAATTTATGAAATTAAGGAATTTTTCCGGCATATTTAAACCAATCTCCAAATAAAATTTTTATGCTCTTATATTAAGATAGACTTTAGATTATATTCAATACCCATTTTCACTGTCTTATATATTTGAATACACGAAACAAAAACAGACTAAAAGAAAAAAGTTATTTTAATTTATTAGAACTATTTAATGAATTTTCTTTTTTGTAGTCGAATAAGGCACTATCTTTATCTTTAAATACAGATATTAAATTATTTAAAAACACATAAGAAAGAACATCCATAATTGTATTATTAACTCCGCATAATTTCAGGATTCCTTTCTTCTCGGAACAGGACTTATAAGCATCCACAATAGCATTGAGTCCGTTCGAATCAAGGTTTTTTACTTTTTCAAGATCAAGTATTAAATTTATATAGCCTGTATTTATGAGAATTTGTATTTCTTTTTTAAGTGTTTCAATCACTTCATTTTTGTATAAATTACTTAAAGTAATAGATGCAATTTTCATTTCAGTATCTTCAATTTTGGTAAGAACTTCCGGAATTGAGCCGTATTTTTTAACTTCAAGATGTCCTATATGATGCAATATTTTTTTGTGCCAGTCGGGTAATTTACTGACAAATTCGTTAGCTCCTTTTAAGAAACACTCATTTATCAGTGCTTTGTCGTCAGAGCCTGATATAACAATGATTTTTGTATTATCATTTTTTGTTTTTTCAGAATTATTAATTGAATCAATTAAATGTAAACCATCTTCAGGATTTGGTAAAAATAAATCAACAATAACATATTGAAAGCTTTGTTTTTTATAATAATCTAAAGCTTCTTCAACACTTCTGGCGATTATTGTATTATAATTGCAATTCGTGAGGAGTTTGCTGAGTTGATATATAGACAATTCAAGATCATCAACCAAGAGAACATTTGCATTATTCAAAAATTTAGTAGAGTTTTGAGTTTGTATATATCCGGGAGAAATTTTTTTTTCAATTTTAATTAAAATTTCTGATATTTCTTCAGAAGTTGGATTATCAGGAGCCACTTGCCCTACAAGATTAAAAAGTTGTTCAATTTGTTCTTGATTTAGGTTTGACATTATTTATTAAAAAACTCCAAAAATGTATTTTTGCTATATTAAATATTATTATAAAATAAAAAGTTGATTTAGTGTTAAATATAATTTAAGGATAATAAAATGAATAAAATAAAATTAAAAGTATGTCGTCTGGAAAATAATAGCCAGCTTCCTTTTTACGCAACAGAAGGTGCGGCCGGCATGGATTTAACGGCAGGCATATCAGAACCCTTAGAATTTAAACCTTTTGAGAGGATAATTGTTCCTACAGGAATAATTATTGAACTTCCCGTTGGTTATGAAGCACAGGTTAGACCGAGGTCAGGGCTTTCTATAAAATTCGGAATGACTCTAATAAATTGTGTGGGAACCATTGACGAAGATTATCGCGGAGAGGTTTGTGTCCCCATGATAAATCTTTCTAATGAAATTTATGTTATTCAACCTGGTGAAAGAATAGCTCAAATGATAATTTCTGAAATACAAAAAGCAGAAATTGTTGAAGTAGTAGAATTAACAAGCACTGCAAGAGCTTCAGGCGGTTTTGGTTCAACAGGGAAATAGAAAACAAAGCGAAAAAATAAAAAAACGTGTTGACAATCAAAATATATTCCTGCTATCTTAGAATTAAGTCAATTAAATAAACAAGCCCCCATCGTCTAGAGGCCTAGGACACCTCCCTTTCACGGAGGAGACCGGGATTCGAATTCCCGTGGGGGTACCATTTTATAATAGGAGCTTTTAAGGCTCCTATTATATTGAATATAATAGACATTTCAGCGGTTCGAAATTTCTCTGTATCATAAATTAAACCTTTTGGAAAAATTAATTTTTGAAACCTTTGTTTTATATCCAGACTTCCATTAATCCATAAATTATCAAAGTTATTAAACCAGTGTACACAACTAATTCTTTGATTTTTTCATCCATTTATATTTTTCCTTTTTAGATTTATTTAACTCGAATTGCTAAATCAAATTGCTAAATAAGTAAATTTTGAAACATGTTATGCAAATAAACGAAAATCCCTATTAGGTACTAACTAATGGGGATTTTTTCATGAATGATATTGACTTAACAATAAGTATTTTCGCAATTATTGATGAAATTATCAAATCAATAGAAATTGATTTAAAACCAGGACCTGCAGGCAAATTAAACGAATCTGAAATATTAACATTAATGATTTTACATCCGATATTAAAACCTTTTTGGGACCTAAAGCGCTTTCATTTTTGGCTTTTACACAATTTTAAACATCTTTTTCCGAACATTCCTGAATATTCAAGAATTACAAGATTATTCAACAATAACAGCGAATATTTGATTGTAATAATGCAAAAACTTGCTAATTTAAACAGCTTTGGACTTATTGCAGACGGGACAACAGTAAGTCTTGCTAAAAATGATGGCATTTTACGAACTCGGATTTTATCAAGTCCGAGTTTTGTCTTTAAAAATCCAAAAACATTTTCAATCCATTGACGCTCTTTTCCGCCTGTAATCTTAACTTTTATCTGTTTATCTTCCCAAAATTGTTGCCATACTTTAGCATTTCTATTGCCTCTGTCGCCGAGTAACCATTTATCCTTTAAATCTTCAAGTAAATTCTGAAGTTGCTTTACCTCGGCTTCTTTTCCGATACTTACATATGAAATTTTTCCATCAGCATCAATTATCATTTCAAGTAAAAATCCGAAATACCAACACTTTTTGCTTGTTGAATAAACTTTTCTGCCGTTTCTAAAACTTTTAGCATATTTTCCTCTTATTGCTTCTATTACGCTTATGCCATTCTTTGCTGCTACAACATTAAGTTAGAGCTTAGTTCGGCTATCTAGCAATTCAAGTTATTTAATAAAAATTATATTACTATTTGGTAAAACCACCAAGTATTATTGCAAAAAAATTTACACTTATAAAATTAGTTTTTATACAGGTTATCGATTTTTGTTTAGATTTCTTAAATTCAAGTTGGGTTCGATTAATCTTTATTACTTATAGATTCTAAGCAGTTGAATAAATTTAAAATACAAGGACAGGTCATTTTATAAAAAACATTAAGTCCTCGTTTTTCATCTTCAACAAGACCGGCGTTCTTCATAACCGATAAATGTTTTGAAATAGTTGATATATCCACATCTACCTGCTCTACAATTTCACAAACGCATCTTTCGCCCTCTGAAAGAAAATCAATAATAAACAATCTTGTCGGATGAGCAAGGGCTTTTATAATTTCCGACCGCCTTTTATATTTTTTCAGAATTTCATTGTTCACTTTTTAAAAACCAATTCCCTATTATTTATTGTCAAAATTATTATAACATCTTCAGCATAAAGAAAAATTATTAGGTTGATTATTAAATTTATATCTGCACAGCTGATAGCTATTACATTTTAAATTTTTTTATATTACTCACTTGGCTAATTTGCCAAGTAATAAAATGTGTGTATAAAATATTTAGTAAGTATTTTTATCAACTTGAAGAATTTATTTTTTATTCAACTTAACTTATTAATTATATGAATGGGAAAACAAAAAATGAAAAATTTATTAACTAAAGCACCACGATTTCTGTTTTTTACAGGCAAAGGCGGTGTAGGTAAAACATCAATGGCTTGCACTACAGCTGTTGGGCTTGCAGAAACGGGAAAAAGAATATTATTGATAAGTACAGACCCTGCTTCAAATTTAGATGAAGTTCTGGAAACAAAACTTGGTTCAACACCCACAGAAGTAACAGGTGTTTCAGGATTGTATGCTATGAATATTAATCCGATTGATGCGGCGGCAGAATACAGAGAAAGAATGGTCGGACCTTATAGAGGCGTACTTCCGGATGCAACTATTCAGCAGATGGAAGAACAGCTTTCAGGTGCCTGCACTGTAGAAATTGCCGGTTTTAATGAGTTTTCCAAGTTTATCGGTAACGATGAAGAAATAAAAGATTACGATCATGTGGTCTTAGATACAGCTCCGACAGGTCATACACTGCGTTTGCTTAATCTTCCATCTGCATGGAATGCTTTTATAGAAAGCAATAAAACAGGCAGTTCTTGTTTAGGACCGATTTCGGGACTTGCTGATCAGAAAATAATTTTTGAGCAAGTTGTTAATTCTTTAAAAAATCCTGATAAAACTTTGCTCGTTCTGGTTTCACGGGCTGAAACAATGAGTTTTACTGAAGCAAATAGAACAAGTCTTGAATTAAAAGAACTCGGGCTTAGTAATCAGCATTTGATTATTAACGGATTATTTACTAAAGATTCTGATGATAAAATAGCCAAAGCTTTTACGGATAAATCAAAAGTTTCACTTGATTTAATGCCGGAAGAACTTAAAACTTTACCGACAACGACTGTTCCTTTTCGACCTTCAGGCGTAATGGGAATTAATGCTCTGCAAAGTGTTTGTCATAACAGTGCGGATGATTCTGATATGGTCAATGCGGAAGATTTAAAAGTCAAAACAGCAGAGGTTATTAAAAATTCGGAGCCGTGGACTAAATTCCTCAATGAATTAGAAGCAGAAGGTTGCGGTGTCATCATGACTATGGGAAAAGGCGGTGTAGGTAAAACAACTATGGCTGCAATGATTGCAACCCAATTGGCTCAACGTGGAAACTCCGTAGTACTGTCAACTACCGATCCTGCGGCTCATGTTACCGAAACTATCGGCGAAAACATTCCTAATCTTCACGTTGAAAGAATAGACCCAAAAACAGAAACTGAAAAATATGTTTGCGGAGTTATAGAAAAAAACAGAGGCAAGCTTTCACTTGAAGATATGGCTTTGCTTGAAGAAGAATTACGCTCACCTTGTATTGAAGAAATTGCAGTTTTTCAGGCTTTTGCTCAAACAGTTGCAAAAGGAGTCGGGCAATTCATAGTCTTGGATACTGCTCCAACAGGACATACTTTACTTTTACTTGATTCAACAGAAGCCTATCATCGTGAAGTTGCAAAAACTGCCGATGATTTGCCTGATGAGGTTAAAGAACTTCTACCGAGAATTCGTGACCCTAAATATACAAGAGTTTTGATTGTTGCTCTGCCTGAAGCAACTCCTACCCACGAAGCGGAGGCTTTACAAAATGATTTAAGAAGAGCAAATATTGAGCCTTACGGCTGGATAATAAACCGAAGTTTTGCCGTCTCGGGAACGACTGACTCGACACTTTGCGCAAAAGGGCTACATGAACTTAATTACATTGGTGAAATTACAAAAACTTTATCAAAAAGAACAGTGATCTCGCCATGGGTTGCCGATGAATTAGTCGGTGCGAATAATTTAAAAATATTAATGTTTGATACAAATAAATTAACTTAGGAGGTTATTATTATGAAATTACAAGTATTTGATCCCCCGATGTGCTGTACCAGCGGTGTATGCGGAACTAACGTCGATACAAGGCTGGTTAAATTTGCCGGTGATTTGGAATGGTTAAAAAAAGAAGAAATTGAAGTCGAAAGATATGGTCTTTCGTTTGAACCTGCTGCTTTTGCCAATAATGATGTTGTTAAAAAGGCACTTGAAACTGAAGGAAATGAATGTCTTCCGCTTATTATTGTGAATAATGAAATTGTTTACAAGGGCGAATACCCGAATCGAGCTAAATTGGCAAAAATATGCGGAATTGAATTAAAAGAAGACACCGCTCAAGAAGCTATCCCGGTTGTGGAAGCTTGCGGTGCTGATTGCGATTGTCATCAAACTGATGTCAGCAATAAATCAAAAAAAATTATCTTTGTAGCTGTTCTGGTTATTATTATTGCTATTCTACTTTTCAAGTCGTTTTGTAAAGCAAATGCAGGTGAACTTAGTCTATCTAAAGCAAAAAATGCAATACATTCAGTAAAAAACCAGACAACTTCTTCTCCTAAAATATTGGGAGAATACATAGATTCAGTGAGTCAACTGAATCTGGCTGCTTTAAAACAAGATGCCGTTTTTATCTATATTCCTGCAAAAAATAACACAAGTATAAGTGATGAAACTAAATCTGCTGCTCTAAAATCTCAAAAGGCATTAAGTTCCAAAAACATCAAAGTCGGCTTATACACATTACGAACCACATCTCCTGACTACACTTCAGTTTCTTCTCAGTCTGTTCCTCCGGCAATTCTAGTAGTTTACAAAGACGGAAGCAGAAAAGCCGTTTCGGTTGAAATAAACGAAACAAATATTTTACAGGCTTACGTTGCTGCATCATTAGCCGGTAACTGCGGGTCAAATTGTCCGTGTCACTAATAAGGAGATTATTATGATTCAACAAATAACAGATAAATTACAGCTTGTATCGTCTCAACCGATAGGTCTTTTATTTGCCTTAATTCTTGGAGCAGCAAGTGCTGTAGCCAGTACCTGCTGCACCCTTCCTGCTTTAGGCTTAGTTGCAGGATATTCGGGAACTCAGACACAAGAGAACAGAAAAGCACTCGTTAAGTCAACACTGCTTTTTATGTTAGGCACAATTGTAGCATTGATGATTATTGGAGCTATTTCAGGTTTTGTCGGTCAGGTAGCCCAAATAACACTCGGACGATATTGGAAAGTTTTTGCAGGAGTTATCGCAGTAATTTTGGGATTGGCAACTCTAAAACTGCTGCCATTTGATATATCTTTCGGAAAATTTGACCTGTCCAAAATGAAACAGAATCAATTCGGTTCACTATTAACCGGATTTGCTCTCGGTGGAATCGTCGCAGTAAGTTCGCTGCCATGTAATCCCGGCATTTTTATTGTGATGGGAGCTGCAATTCTTCAGGGAGCTATACTATGGGCAATGCTCCTTCTTGGATTTTATGCTGTAGGATTTGCCCTGCCTTTAGGAGCATTGGTACTTGGTATTTCGCTAAGTAAGTTTTCTCTTGCTTCCAAAGGTCTGGACACTGCCTTCCGTTGGGTTGCCGGCTTGATTCTTATCGGAGTAGGTTTTTACTTTCTGTTTACGTTTTAGATAAAGAATATTTTTGCTGATTTTTATATTTGCTTCCCTATTTTAGTTTATCTCAAAATAAAACCCCTGTTTTATTACTAACAGGGGTTTTTATTTCTTTGGAAATTTAAATTATTTAGGTTCATCTTTGAGCATATCGCTCGGGAAGTTCAGGATTGAAGCCTGATTAGTTATTATGGTTTTCACGCCGGGTGCTATTTTACAGCAATAACACTTTCTTGCGGATCAAGTTCTATTTCTATTAGTTGCATATCATCGCCAAAAATTTGAAAATCTATTTCGTGTGCATTTCTGTTTAACATTATTTATTCTCCTTATTTTTTTTTTTTATCTTGCTTAAAGAAATCTTCAACTATTTTTAGTTTAATTTTACCCGAAGCTGTTGTAGAGATAAAAATATTATTCTTACCGGCTGCTGTATCAATTACGCCGATAATTCCTTCAGCGCGAACCTTTCCTCCGCTTATACCTCCAAAACTGCCCTTAACATACGGCACATTCTGTTTGTCGATTTCAAACGACCCTTTTTTAGCTATTTCAAATTTATCAAAATTAATAATCTGAACAGGTCCTAAGGAAGTCATTGTTTTTAGTTGTGATTGGATAATATTGGATTCAATATCCTGTTTTGTAATGCTAAAGAACATGCCGGGGTTTATAAGAATTATCTTCTGCTTGCTTTTAACATCTTCGGATGTTGTAATCGAAGCCGCAAGGAGATTATAAGAACTTAAAGTCTTAAAACCGTTTGCGGTTTTCGATGAAGTTGCATTATTCTTGTTTCCGGATGTAATATTAGTACCGGAAAATACCGGTGTAACTGAATTTTTAATAAAACCGATGCCACTTATTACGCCCCAAGAAAGTAAACCGACAGCAATAACTGCAAATAAAACTACGGCAATAACTATTTTTATAATCTTCTTTTTCATCTTTTTCTCCTGTTTATATATTAAGAAAAAATAATATATCATTAATGAGAATTATATCCCATAATTTACTGTTATCAAACAATATATGTAAATATTTGATTTTAAAACTATTTTTCAAGCAAGTTGTTTGATTCTGATTTGCTAACGGTTAATGCTTGCAAATATTGACTCGGGGATTAATGATAAGTATACTCAAACAACATATTATTATTTTATAATATGTTTATTCTTGTTAAGTGGGTAGGAGTAAATTGTGGATTTATTAAGCTCGTCTGTTACGGATTCAATGATCAGTTCTTTAAACGGTCTGTCTTTGCGGCATAAAGCTTTAGCTTCAAATATTGCTAATGCGGATACTCCCGGTTATAAAAGAGTGGACGTTGCTTTTGAAGGGCAACTGTCAGAAATTATTAATAATGAAAGAGCGGCTCAACTCAAAAAAGAGCAGTATTCTGCACAATTGATGAATTCTCCGACAGGAGCAATAACCTTAGATACAAATTTATTGAGATTTAATGTTCTGAATGCCGTTGAACAAAGCTTGACTCACAAAGATTTTAAACCGCAAATTAATGCTGATAATAACTCACCTGAGAACAATAAGGGCAATAGTGTGCAAATAGAATCCGAGATGTCCGAATTGGCAAAAAACGGAATGACCTATAACGCAGTTGCACAGCTGCTGAGTAAAAAGTATGCGGGTTTAGCAGATGTAATAAAACAAGCCGGGGGCTAATAATATTTAAAATATTCGATAGTATAGTAAAAGGAAAAAAGAGTGGAAATCAGTATAGCATTTGCAAGTTTAGTAATCATTTTATTTTTAATAGTCTTAGCGTGCGTAATATTTACTAATGCGATAGAACATCTCGGTGAAAAACTTAATTTATCAGAGGGTGCTGTAGGAAGCGTACTTGCTGCGGTCGGCACAGCTTTGCCGGAAACAATAGTACCGCTGGTTGCAATAATCGGAGGGTATTTAGCCGGTGAAAACATTGCAAAAAGCAATGAAATAGGCATAGGCGCTATTTTGGGAGCTCCGTTTATGCTCGGAACCCTTGCCTTTTTTGGGACAGGTCTTGCTGTTTTGTTTTATAGCAAGACAGGCAGAAGAAAATCCGATATGCCTGTTAATACAACCATAATGTTCAGAGATTTACACTATTTTGCATTATGTTATTTTATTGCAATTGTAAGTTCTTTCATTCCGTTTCAGCCGGTAAAATATTTCCTAGCGGTTTTATTGATACTTATGTATGTATTATACGCAGTACAAACTATCAAAACCGCAAGCACTGTTGAAGAAGGAGGACAAGAAGAACTTGCGGCTCTTTACTTAACAAAATACATTCGTGTTCCCGAACGTTTTGAATTTTCTTTTATAATTTTGCAAGTCGTATTATCTCTAATCGGAATAATACTTCTGGCACACTTTTTTGTCGGAGAATTAAAAGTTGTTGCAGAATTCTTTCATATTAATCCGCTTATTTTAAGTTTAATTATTACTCCGATTGCGACTGAATTGCCGGAAAAATTTAATAGCGTACTTTGGATAAGAAACAAAAAAGATACTCTTGCTATGGGAAATATTACCGGTGCTATGGTATTTCAAAGCTGCATACCTACAGCAGTCGGCATTGCTCTTACTCCGTGGATTCTCAGTACGGACAGTATTGTAAATGTAATTATGCTTTATCTGTCTGTCGGAGTTGTATATCTAAATATAGTCAAAAACAAAGGCATATTAAAACCTTCTGCACTAATCTGCGGTGGTTTTTTCTACCTATTTTATCTTGTATCAGGAGTTACGCAAAGTAATTTAAAATATTAAAAATAAAGAATCCTGACTTTCC